>DAOUWZ010000020.1 GCA_030666865.1 bacterium
GAAACTACTATTTTGGAAGTTTTTGACCGTGAAAAATGTAAAGCTGAGACTGAAAGGGCTGTCTATGACGCCCATGCGAGATTAAATAAAAGATTATTAATAAAGTTTAATATAAAAGAATATATAGGATACGAAAAATCAAACTATTGGAGAACTCAGTAATACAAAAAATTGACTCAAATTGAATCGGATTGTTTCTCAGACTAATTTGCTACGCTTACCGCGTAGTTTTTTTAATTAAAATTATATGACGATGAAAAAGGATAATCAAAACAATTCATACCGAACTTCAGACCTGGCTCTAGCAGGCGCTCTTTGCGTTTCCGGATTTGTTGTTGAAAGAGTTGAAAAAATTAATCCAAAAAGGTCAGTTTTCATCTTTGATAATTCAACAGAATTAGAAGAGGCTATAAATAAATATTGGTCTGGGAGATTAGAAATAGAACCACAGGCATATTTTTATCAGTTAAAAAACCTCAAAGCTCGCATCTATCAATACTAGCTATGATTTCTCAAAAAGCACTAGAACAATTCAAAGCTATCTGGAAAGATGAGTTTAACTCAAATATTTCAGATGAACTAGCTATGGAAAAAGCTACAAGCCTGTTAGTGCTTTTTGATGCTACTTATCGGCCAATAAAAAAAGAATGGCTCAATAAAAATGAATATGACAATGAAATCCCTAAAACAAATCATAATAAATCGACAAGACCTTCAGCAAGTTACCAATCTTAAAAGAAGAAAAGATAAAAAAACACGCTTTTATATTGATACTGAGTTCATTATAAATGGCTATGCTTCAAAATATCGTAACATATCCTTGATAGATATATATTCTGTACTAGCAATGCATGCTAACTATAAAACACAAATATGCTTCCCTTCAATTGCCAAAATAATAGAGGAAAGTGGAGTTAAAAACAGAAATACAATTTTCAAAGCTCTCAAAAAATTAGAGGAATTAAACATGATTAAAATCTTTTCTACCAAAGGACGCAATGCAAACAGATACATCTTATTAGATAGTAAGTTATGGAGAAGGCTAAACGATATCACTGGCAATACAGTTGAACAGTATCAAAAACAAGACATAACAGTATCACCTACAACAACAAACAATATCAGCTATGATACACGAAATAATATAAATAAATAATATAAAAAAATTATATAACAATTGTCATTTTAAAATATCTAGATAATTAACAAACTAGCCAAAATAAAGCATTTTACAACTTAAAATATGGACAAAAGTAAAGAAAAAAACAATTTAGGGGGGTACCCCAAAAATACTAAAAAACAAATCCACAGAAAAGATACTTTTAATAATTTTATTGAATGGTCAATTTTGACTAGTAAAGAAAAAATTGAGTGTGATTTAATTACTGCCAAGGCTTTTGCTAAACAACATAAGATAACTGAAGCTCAGCTAAGCAAATGGAAAAAAAGAACCGAGTTCTACCAATTGAAACAAGAAAAAATGATGGATAAGATGAAAGACTGTACTCCTGATGTATTAAATGCACTTCGCGATAGATGCATTAAATATGGTATGGCTCATGACATTGAGTTCTGGCTACTTTACGTTGAAGGTTGGGATAGAAAACATGCTCTCTTAGAAATGAATAAGAAAAAACTTACATTAGCTCCTGATGACATCAGAATACTCGTTGAAAGGCTTCCTAAGGAAAAACAAAAGAGATTTTATGATGTTATTACTGAACTTATAATCGAGGCTCAAGAGGCTGAATTTGACGATTAAATCTGCTTCAAATAAACCTTAAAATATGCTATTATGAAGGTACAAACAAATACAATTAGTTACCTAACCCGGCTTAGTTTTTTGAGCTTTGACGGTATGGTACAAAAACGCTACGAACATAGAAATCCCATCATTAGGGCGTTCGTAGCGTTGTGTGAGGAAACTTACATAGGGCCGTAAGGCCTCCTAGTGGTGGGCTTTTTGATGCCAAAATATTTATTAAATAGGTCATAGAAAATACTTAATAATTAACTTATAAATCTATGAAAAAAGAATTAACAAAAACAGAAAGTATTAAAATCAAATGTCCTTTATGTAAAAGTAAAGTACCTTCTAATGCTTTAAGATGTTCAAAATGTTCTGGTGATTTAAGTGTCAACGAAGTTCAAGAAGACATACAATCACAACTTCAAAAGCAAAGAAAAATAAAAATAGCAGCTGGACTTATAATTGGTCTTTCCATATTGACTATCATTATAAGTTTTGGTGGAGAAGATGTGCCTAAGCAACAAAATGATAAATCCGCCACCCTATCAATAGGGGAAGAAGGGATATTAAACAATCAGAAAGAAAAAACCAATTGTGATGGAAATACTATCCTAAGTACAACTAAAGAAAATTATGATGAGTTTTCAAAAACTATGGTTGCTGAAGATAATATTGGCTACTTACAAATGATTGGAGACGGAAAACTGTTTTTAGTTGAAAATTGCACAAAAGTTAAAGTAATTGATTCAGCGTTCGCATTAAAAGAAGTGCGTATACTTGAAGGTGAATATTTTGGAACTACTGGATGGACAGCGTATGAGTTTGCGATTAAAGAAAATACATCAACAAACGCAAATGATACAATTAATAAAGCTCAAGAAGTTGAGTATAAAATAATTGAGGAAAATGATATTTCTTATCTAAATTGTAAAAGAGTTGGATTAAAAATAATTGTTCCGGATAATTCAAAGCAGAAAAATGTTGACCATACTTTAGAAAATATTATTAATAATTTTAAATCACAAGGTTGGCAAAATATAACTGTTTGGGCATGGAAATACAGTGAAGAAAAAGATGTTAAAGATGGACTTATTACATACACAATGGGTCTAAAAGAATATTCCACCTGTAACTAATGACCACATGAACAATCCAGATAAAATTAAATACTATTCATACTTGAGAAAGTCGAGTGAAGATAAAGAAAAGCAAGCACTTTCTATACCAGCTCAAACCACTGAGGTAAAAAATAAGTTTGGTAATCTTGATATTAAAATACTTAGTGAAACAAAAAGTGCTTTTATACCTGATAACAGGCCTGTGTTTGCTGATATGCTAGAAAGAATTAAACGGGGAGAAAGAACTGGCCTTATCGCTTGGAGTCCAGATAGATTATCAAGAAATGAAAAAGACGCTGCGATGATTACGTACATGGTTCGCACAGGTGTGATTAAAGATCTTAAGTTTGCTTCGTACACATTTGAAAATACTCCTGAAGGAATAATGCTACTTCAATTTGCACTCTCACAATCTCAATATGAAAGTGCAAAAAAAGGAAGGGATGTAAAAAAAGGATTAAAAACAAAAGCCGAAATGGGAGCTTATCCATGCCACGCTCCAATGGGATATAATAATACTCCTGATAGAAAAAAGGGATTTAAAATTATAATAGTTGATGAAGATACATTTCCTATGGTTCGACGAATGTGGGACTTAATGCTTACCGGAAATTACACCGCACCAAAAATTTGGAAAATAGCACAATCATGGGGCATGAAAACAAAAAACGGAACTCCCATAGCAAGAAGTACTGTATATGCAACATTCACAAACCCTTTCTTTTATGGGTGGTATGAATATCCTGCAAAAAGTGGGATTTGGATACAAGGAAATCACAAACCAATGGTTACAGAAGAAGAGTTTAATAGAGTGCAAGTTTTATTAGGCCGTAAAGGAAGACCACGTCCTAAAACAAAACATGATTTTACTTTTACTGGCTTAATGAAATGTCAAAATTGTGGTAGCGCAATCACAGCAGAATCAAAAACTAAATATCAAAAGAATGGCAATGTCCATCATTATGTTTACTATCACTGCACAAAGCGCAAAGATGAAAATTGTACAGAAAAAAGCATTGAATTGAAAGATTTGGATAAACAAGTCCAAAAGATACTCAACCAACTTACAATATCTGAACACTTTAAAGAATGGGCAATCAAAAATCTTCATGAAGTTAGAACTAACGAAGCTGAAAGTCACGAAACAATATTAAAATCTAAACATAAAGAACTAGAAAAGACTGTAAAGCAACTTGACTCCTTAATGCTTAAATATACTTCACCTGAAAATATTAACGGAAACCTTATTTCTGATAGTGAACTACAAGATATTAAAGGACCACTTCTTAAAAAGAAGACTTCCTTAGAGACTGAATTAAAAACTCAGAGTAAAGAAATCGAAGACTGGGTGGTATTAACCGAAAAAACATTTAACTTCGCACGATACGCTAGTATTTGGTTTGAAAAAGGTAGCGAAGATATTAGAAAAGCAATATTGGGATGCTTAGGTTCGAACCTCTTTGTAAAAGACCAAAAAATCAATATAAAACTACATCCTTACTTCCAAACTATATTCGAAAACAAAGAAGAATTAGACGTAATTGAGAGCTATGCTCGAACCTCTAAAAAAGCCCTAGTTAAAGCAAAAACAGGTGCTTTCACACCCGTTTCTACATGTTGGCTCCGCGGGTCGGACTCGAACCGACGACCCATTGGTTAACAGCCAATTGCTCTACCAACTGAGCTACCGCGGAATAAACTTCTTGATAGACTCCCTGCCACGAAAACTTTTTAACTGTTTTTCACGAAAGAGAGCTTTTTTTCTTGAATCAACCGTTTCTCTATAAATAATAATCCATTCCCCAGTAAATCTAGAAGTATAACCTTTAAAGACATGTTCATTATGCATTTTTAATCGTTCTTCTAAATTACCAGTCTGTCCGATGTAAATCTTATTATGCTGTTTATTATATATAGCATACACAGTATACATACCACACATTTTATATTATTGCTCTACCTCCGCCAGCTGGCGGAGAGCTACCGCGGAATGATAGATTTTAAAAATTCTTTTCCAGAACCAGATTTTAAATATTTTTCACGTATTCTTGCCTTATCTCTTTTACCTATTTCTTCTTGGTAAACTAATTTCCAAGGTCGATAACCTTTAGTAGAAAATACATAACCTTGATTATATTCTACTATTCTCTTATTAACCTGTTTTGAAATGCCTACATAAAGCCTTTTATCAATTTGACTCTGAATTACATAAACAGAATATATTTCTATTTGCATAATTCAACACCAATTGCTCCCTGCCTACCGGCAGGCAGGTACCAACTACCCGCCCGCAACGCCTCGCAAGCTCGCCTTGCATGGCGGGCAGGAACTACCGCGGAATGATTACCAAAAAATGGTAACGAAATTATGATAACAAAATATATCTTACCGGTCAACCCAATATAATAAATAAGAAATACATAATGAGCATTTCTTATTTATTATATATAAATTAGTAGGCAACCTTAGTAATCCTTAAGTTTTTTCATGCTAATTCCATCCTGAATTTTTTCCAAAGCCTTAGCTTCAATCTGACGAATGCGCTCACGCGTTACCCCAAACTCTTGCCCTACTTCTTCCAAAGTATGGGCTACTCCGTCATCTAAACCAAATCTCATTTCCAATATCTTTTGTTCACGCGGTGATAAATTACCAATCACTTCTTGCACATGATCCCGAAGTAGGCGCAGTGAAGCTACCCGATCAGGAGTAATTGTCTTTTTATCTTCAATAAAATCACCAAGAGTTGAATCACTGTCCTCGCCATCATCACCAACTGAAGTTTCCAATGATACTGTTTCTTGAGATATTTTCATAATGTGCAAAACCTTCTCTTTAGTTTCACCCATTTCTGAAGCAATCTCTTCTGGTAATGGCTCCCGGCCTAAATCTTGAATCAATCTTCGTTCAACCTGCTGAAATTTATTAATAGTTTCAACCATATGAACAGGAATTCTGATTGTCCTTGATTGATCAGCTAAAGATCTGGTGATTGCCTGACGAATCCACCAAGTAGCGTAAGTTGAAAATTTATAACCGCGACGATAATCAAATTTTTCTACTGCTCGGAACAAACCAATATTTCCTTCTTGAATCAAATCAAGCAAAGATAGTGATCGGCCTGTAAATCTTTTGGCAATAGATACAACCAAACGTAAATTGGCCTCAATTAAACGCCTAATTGCTTCTTTGTCATTTTTTTCTTTACGCTTAGCCAATTGTAATTCATCCTCACTGGAAAGCAGAGGCACTTTACCAATTTCTCGTAAATACATCTGAATTGAATCTGCTGAAATGTCAGTCAAATCTAAACGTTTTTTATCATTACCAAATCCAGCTTGGCTCAAAATATCGCTTCTTTCTTCTTTTTCTATCAACAAACCTTTATTGTATTCAATTATCTGGACAGCTGACCTGTCAAGTAAATCTAAAAAGTCGTAAAATGTTGTCATATAATTTTCAATCTCTGGAAATGTAAGTAAAATTTCCTGTTCTGTAACAAAACCACGCATTCGTCCTTTATGATGCAAATTTTCCAACACTTCTTCACTTGGAGTGGTATCAACAAATATTTCTTTCTTGGCAACTTTCTTTTTTGCCGATCGTTTTCTAGATACGACTCTTCGCTCAGCCACTCTTTTCCTTACTTTTAGCTTGGCTTTAGTTATTGATTTTTTTTTAGATTTGACGGTAGTACTTTTTTTTGTAACTACTTTCTTTTTAGAAGCCTTGATTCTCTTAGCCCCTTTTGTCTGTTTTTTTATAGCAACTTTTTTTGGAGTTACTTTCTTGGTTGTTTTCTTTTTAATTGTCTTGGCTTTCTTTTTAATCATAAAAATAAATAAAACAAAATGTTTTACTATGAGATAATTAATTTAATTTTGATATCTTATTTATCAATTTATTTATTTCATTAATAATATTATCAACCTGCTCACTATCTTTTTTCAATTCAGATTCTTTCAAATTTTTCTGCAAATCTTGTAGCCTGGTATGATAAAAATCTTTTTGCAAAGCTGTTAAAAGAAAATTGAAATCACTATCAACTTCCTTGTCAATCTTCATTTGAGCCAAATCTTCAGATAAAAGAGTCAAAACACGTAATAAATCACGACTTTTTTCAATATCCGCAACGCCAGCAGATATTTTCTTAAAAAGAATTGATTCTTTATTCCAATTTGAATTATTTTCAGTATAATATACGATCAGCTGGCTGTAAAGCTCTTTTTCCAGTGTACTATCAATCATTTCTGGCAGAATAACATCTATTACTGCTGGCCAAAAATCATGCCTGATCAGCATCCAAGCTAATAACCTTTGAATAATTTTATTATTCTTTGATATTTTTACTACTACTTGCTCACTAATTTTAACGGTATTGTCAACATTAACTTGCCTAGAAACGCTTAGACCTGCCAGTCTTTCCTTCATAATATTTTCTGATACATCAATTTTATCTGACAATTTTTTCAAATAAAAATCCTGATCCAAAGAATCTGACATTATTTTGATAAAAGGCAAGATAGTTTCTTCGGTTTTTTTCTTGCCATCCAAAGTAGCTAAATCAAAATTTTCCGCAGTGCGGTCAAATAAATATTGCATCAATTCTGGAGCGTCTTTGACAGCTTGTTGCCAATTATCTTTATTATTCTTTATCATTGAATCTGGGTCTTCACCTTTTGGAATTAAAAGTATGTATATTTTAAATCCCAACTTAATTGCAATACTACTACTTCTCATAATAGCTTTGGCACCCGCCTGATCAGCATCAAAAGCAAATATGATTTCTTTGGTATATCTTTTTACTTGTTCAAGCTGTATTTCTGTAAGCGCGGTGCCAGAGGTGGCGATAACATTTTTAAAACCAGCTTGATGAGCAGTGATAACATCCATCTGTCCTTCAACCAAAATAGCTTTGCCAGTCTGCTTGATTTCATCTTTGGCCTGAGCCAAACCATAAAGCACTTCACTTTTATTGTATATAGCGGTTTGAGAAGAATTGACGTATTTACCCTGTCCGGGGGCTTCAACCAACAACCGACCAGTAAAAGCAATTACTTGTTCATGCGTATCAAACAAAGAAAACATAATTCGCCTGCGAAACCGATCATAAGTACTGCCTTGGTCATTTTTTCCAATCAAGCCTGATTGACTTAATTCGCTGTCTGTATAATTTAATTTTTGCAAATGCTTGGTCAGAGCTTCATAAGAATCTGGCGCCCAACCAATTTTCCATTCTTTAATTGTATCATCCTTAATACCCCGTAACTTGAGATAATCAAGCGCTTTTTTACCAGATTCAGTTTGCCATAAATGAGCTATAAAAAATTTAGCGGCGTCCTGATGCAGGTCAATCAAACGCGACTTTTGATTCAACAATTTTGGATCCTGCTTTTTGAGAACTACTCCGGCTTTAGGAGCAAGAATTCTCATACTTTCCATAAAATCAACATTTTCAATTTTTTTAATAAATTCAAATACATCACCGCCCTCTGAACAACCAAAACAATGCCAAAATTGCTTGTCTTGCGATACTATGAAAGACGGTGTCTTCTCGTTGTGAAACGGACAAAGCGCTTTCCAATTTGATCCCGATTGTTTTACAAAAGGAATATACTCTCTAATTACCTCTACAATATCCAGTCTGGCTTTTATTTCATCTTTTTGATCCACTGTTTTTTATGCACTAATAATTACTTTTAATAAATGGAAGGCTAAAGCCTTCCGCTACATTATTTAAACAGTAGAAATAGTGTAGCGGAAACCTTCAGGTTTCCATAGTAATTAACCACTTATTTATAAATTATTAATACTCCACAGCAAGCTAATAGAATATTTTTCTAACTAAATAATAACTTACGAAATTCTTGTTGACTTTTTTTATTTAATCTGGCTTTTAATAATAAAATTGATAACTGTGGTTCACGATGGCAAAAAGAATCATCATCTGCCAAGTGAAAAAACTTAGTTGAGGATAACAATTTTATTCTGATTTTTTCACCATTATCTAAATTTTGCTTATCAGCCAGATAACAATCTTTAGCTAAATAAATATAATTGGAAAAACTGATTGCGCTTCCTTTAACAGGCGCTTCCTTTATTAACTGCCAATTTTTACTTTTATATCCAGTTTCCTCCAGCAACTCTCTTTTTCCTGCTTGTACCGAAGATTCTCCTTTATCTATTCTGCCTCCAGGAATAGTCACAAACCAAGTCTTTGATCTTGGTTGTTTTTCTTCCAATACAATTATTCTATTACCAACAACCGCAATAACATGAACTAAAGAGGGTCTGACAGCTTTTTCAAAAATCTCATAACTTTCATCAAACATTTTCTGAGGCCATTGGTAAATATCATAAATTACTCCTGAAAAAACTTTTTTAGCGCTTTGAGGCACTCCGTTCGGAGAATTTTTACTCATTTCTATTTATCGTTTATTTTTAGCAAAACCTTACTTAATATTACCCCAAGAAAAGAGAGGGGTCTAGATCCCCCTCTATATACAGTTATTCCACAAGTTAAACCACAAAACCGTCAAATTTTCAAATCTGGCATTTTTATTTTGCCAAATCAACTGTCCCGTCATCTTTAAATTAATAAATATTACTAAACAAAGCTGTCCAACCGTTTATAAGCGGTTGGACAGCTTTTATATTTAAGATCAATATTGCACTTCAAAAGTCGTCTCATAGCAACCATCCAAATATCCGTCCTTGATAGTTGTTACCTTGACAGTCCAAATGCCACGATCACTGAATCTGCCCAAATAACGAAAATACTGGCCTTGACTATTCGTGGTACCGCTACGAGTCCTTTTTAAACTGCCATTAGGTTTGTAAACCTTAATTTTTACATTAGCGCCTGCTACTGACTCGTTATCAGCCAAAACATCAGTAAGTAAATAAACTCGTTCCCAACGTCTAAAAATATCTTTAATATTTCTATTCTTATTGGTTGTTTGTGCGTTAACATCGAGTTGTGGCTCTACTGACTCCTCTTGTACTGTAACTTCCAATATATCCTGATCAGTTAAGCCGTTATTATCAGTTACCGTCAGTGTGACTAAATAGACTCCAATGTTAGTAAAAGTATGAGCAACTACTACTCCATTACCAATACTGCTATCACCAAAGTCCCATTCATAATCAACAATACTACCATCTGAATCGTATGAACCAGAACCATCAAAAGTTACCTCTTCGCCAATAGTTACAATTATCTCATCACCAGCTACAGCTATCGGTGGATCATTTACTTCTGTAATACTAGCAGTAGCTGTGGCTACGTCACTATCCTTGTTGTCACTAACTGTCAAAGTGACTACATAAATACCACCGCTATTATACGCATGAGCAGGATTTACTCCACTACCAATATTACCGTCACCAAAATCCCAAGAATAAGTAAGAATATCACCGTCCAAATCATATGAACCTGAACCATCAAAAATAATTATAGAATCTTCATCACCACTATAAGGGCCATTAGCATCAGCTACTGGCGGATTATTTGGAACAGACGACCAAGCCAGTGCTGACGCGGCATCAACTAAACCATAACCATAATAATCATCTCGGCCAAACGTTCCTTTATCTCTAGCAGTTTCTTCAATAACTTTTCTTACTTCCGTTTGACCAGTCAAACCATTGGCTATCAGTAAAGCTGCGATACCTGACACATGAGGTGTTGCCATTGACGTGCCTTCATAAAAATAATAACCAAAATTTCTAGTATCAACTCCCCACCAATTTTGCTGCAAGGTCTGCTGCAGAATACCATCGCCATAACCATCACTATTTTGATCAACTGATAAATCTCCGCCCGGCGCCACTACATCAAGACTAGAACCATAATTAGAATAAGAGGTTCTTTGCTCATCATGCCTTACTGCACCGACTGCGATAACATGATCATTCAGAGCAGCGGGATAAATAACGCCATTTTTACCATCATTGCCAGCAGCCGCTACTATTACCACTCCTTTATTAGCAGCATAAGCAACAGCATCAGCCAAGGTTTGAGAATAACTTGAACTTCCTAAACTTAAATTAATTACTTGAGCTCCATGATCAGCTGCCCATTCAATTCCGGCAGCAACATCTGAAGTATAACCAGAACCCCCACTATCCAAAACTTTAACTGGCATTAAACTGGCTCCATAAGCAATACCCGCTACACCTTTATTATTATTGGTAGTTTGAGCTATAGTTCCAGCCACGTGAGTTCCGTGACCTTCGTCATCATTGGGATGATTATCATTATTTACAAAATCATAACCAGATACAAAACTAGTTCCAGCTAAATCTGAAGCTTTTTTATATTTACTATAATTCTCATAAGCTATGCCAGTATCTACCACTGCTATGACTGTTCCCATACCAGTTGAACTATCCCAAGCTGTTTCCATATTAACCTGATCAAAATTCCACTGGTAAGAATAATAAGTGTCATTAGGTATAAACTGAGCGTATACTCTATAATTAGGTTCTGCATATTCTACTTCAGGCATATTAGTTAATTCTGACAATAAACTATCTGCAATTACTAGAGGTGGTAAACGCAGACGCAGCCAATCGCGACCTGGTAATTGATGTACAATTGCTAAGTTGTGACTTATTAAAATTTCAACCTGCTTTGACGGAGTTGTGTTTTCTTTAAATTTTATTATCAATTCATTTACATCTAATTTTTCAATTGACAATAAATTTATTCTTGACTGCTTCACTGACAACTCTCCTGCTGAAACTGTACTGATAAATAGTAACATAAAACCAATCAAACTAAAGGTTGTTATTTTGTTTAATACTGACATATATTTATTATTAATTATTAATTATTCTACTTCTTATATACCATAACTGGCAACAAAAAACTACACTATCTGACAATGCTTAGCTAAAATTAGCAATTTTTATACTTCTAAATACTGGCAGTTGATTGAGTTATCTTTGAATCCTTTATATTAAGATGTTCCAATAATCTGTCTTGTGGCCTATTTCTTTTTGCTATGCCCGTGTATAATTCTTTATTTAAATTATTTAATAAGCAATAAACAATAGGCTTATCCTCTGGAATATTTTTTATATTGGTTTTATTAAATTTTTTTGCATTTGTAAATTTAGACATTTAATTATTTTTAGTTAATAAAATTGTGGATAACTTATTGTTTGACCTTTCTAAAAAGTTTCTATATACTTAAAGTATAATCGAAACTAAATAGAAAGTCAACCCTATGATTACAAAACGCCAAAAACAAGTATTGGATTTTATAAAATCCTACAAAAATAAAAATAAATACTCTCCCTCTCTGGAAGAAATAAGGGATAATTTAGGCATATCTTCGATTTCAACTGCCCACTATCATGTAAAAAAATTGCAAGAATCTGGGCATTTACAAAAAGAGTATAACCAACCGCGTTCAATTTCGCCAGCTAAAAAGAAAGAAACAATCGAAGTTCCTGTCGTTGGTACTATTGCTGCCGGACAACCCATTGAAGCAATTGAGGTACCTGACGAAACAATTTCGGTGACTAAAAATGAAATTGGCAGATTCGGCAATCATTACGCCTTGAGAGTTCAAGGAAGCAGTATGATTGATGAAGGAATTTTTGACGGTGATATTGTTGTGATAAACAAACAACCAACGGCAGATGACGGACAAACAGTAGTAGCGATTATTAATGACAATGAGGCTACATTAAAAAAAATTTATCGAGAGAAAAATAAATTTAGATTGCAACCCGCCAATCCTTCACTTTTTCCAATTTATACAAAAGAATTGGAAGTAAGAGGTGTTGTAGTAAAAATTATTAGAAATTTTGAAAGACAAGTTGAAAGAGAAAAAGCGTCAGACCATAAACTCCAAAGAAGAATTGATTATTCGTGGGATTTTAACGGCGCCAAAACAAAACCCTATACTCATGGTATCCATACTTATCCAGCGATGTTTATCCCTCAAGTAGCACGGAGACTGCTTTTAACTTACAGCAAAAAAGGAGATGCGGTTTGCGATATTTTTTGCGGATCCGGAACTGCTTTGGTTGAAAGCAGATTGCTGGGGCGCAATTCCTATGGAATTGATTTAAACCCTTTAGCAACTTTTTTAGCAACAGTTAAGACAACTCCAATAAACCCACAATTACTTTCAAAGGAATACATTAAACTTTTAATGAGGATTGATAAAATAAAAAATGCTGAAATAAAAAAACCTCAATTTAAAAATCTTGAATTTTGGTTTAAAGATAAGGTAATTTTAGAATTAGCTAAAATTAAAAAAGCTATAAAGAAAATAAAAGACAAAAAAATTCAAGATTTTTTTCTAGTCGCATTTAGCGAAGCTGTCCGAAAATCATCAAATACAAAAAATGGGGAGTTTAAATTAGTAAGAATCAAAAAAGAAGTTTTAGAAAAGTATAATCCGAATGTGTTAGAAATCTTTAAACAAAAAACAGAAACAAATATAAAAGGAATGGAAGAATTTTATCGAGATGTTGATAAAAAATCGTGGACCAAAATTATATTGGGAGACTCTTCAAAAGATAATGGTATTAAAAAAAATTCAATAGATTTTATTATAACTTCTCCGCCTTATGGAGATAGCAGAACAACGGTCGCTTATGGTCAATTTTCCAGGCTTTCCGCTCAATGGATAGACATTTTTGATAATCCGGATAATGCCTCTGGAGTAGATAATGAATTGCTTGGCGGCAGGGCTGTAAAAAATCTCGCACACTCTTTGTCTTCAAATTACCTCTTGGAATCTTTAAATAAAATTATAAAAAAAGATGAAAAAAGAGCAAAAGATGTTTTAAGTTTTTATATTGGCCTAAACGATTGTTTAGAGCGAGCATACAAAATACTAAAACCTAAAAAATATTTTTGCGTTGTAATAGGCAACCGCCTTGTAAAACAAGTAAGAATACCAACTGATTTTATAATTGCTGAATTGGCCCAAAAAATTGGATTCACTTGTGAAGATATATTTGTTAGAAATATCCCAGGAAAAAGAATGCCGATTAAAACATCACCTACAAACATTGTCGGAGAATTAGAAAAAACGATGACAAAAGAAAGTATAGTAGTATTTAGAAAAGACTAAATCAATTTTACTTTTTTGGAAAAACAATCATCAAGCTTTTTGATTTTTACTCTAAAACCCGTGCCGTGATTTCGAACAGATCTATTGGGACAATAATACATCCTAAAATCAACGACTATATCATCAACCCTGACTCTTTTTTTAAATAATTCAAAATCAAAATCCTCCAAAAGATAGGCCTCGTTAAAATGAAAATGTTCGACCCCTTCAATAATTTTAGTATCTGCTAAAACATGGACAAGGGCAGGCAATTTTTTATCAAATTTATTTTTAACTGATCCCATATCCCAAAAAATATTGATTCTCTTGCCTTTGCCCTTCACTCTAATTTTATCCCTTTCAACTGATAATTTAAGATTTTGATTGTTATATCTTTTGCTGGAAAGAGTGCTATGTAATTCCTTTGATCTTTGATTGTCTCTTTTTGAGTAGCCAAAATTATCAAGTAATAATCGGTCGCGATCCCCACCTTTCGGAAGAGGTTCAAGCGTAAATAATGTCATCATTGATTTTGCGTTCTTGCGGTATGATTTTAATTCCGCAATTTCTCCTATATCCGGCAGAGGTATATTATTTTCTTGAATTCCCAATAAATCCTCTAAAGTTTTGCCAATTCCAGTATCGCCACTACGATGAGTTTTTATAAAACCCATCTTTTTTATTTTTTGAAGTTTTTTCTTTAGTGTTTTTAAATCCATACTATTTTACAAAATAATCAAGAGGTTTTTTATAAATATCAGCAATTTTCTTTAATTCGACTACATCCAGCCGTCTTTCTCCTTGTTCAATTTTTGAAATAAAAGATTGAGGTTTTGCTAACTTTTTAGCCACCTTTGTTTGTTTTAAATCAGATTCTAATCTGGCTTTTTTAAGCCGTTCAATAACTTTTTTATATTCTTTTTTATAAATTGATTTTGTCATATTCTTGCTTTTATAGTATATCCTATTGTGGGATATCCCAAAATGGGTTATACTAATTATAGAGAGTTCCGCCTTGTTGTGCACGCATTGGATGGGTGGGGCAAGCACATTTTCCTTATTGTTTCTTTTTTAAAAATCCCCGCCGTTTCGCTCGCCCTGCGTGCGTTGAAGCAAAAGGGTAAAAAGGGGGTCTGGGGGAAAGAATCC
>DAOUWZ010000036.1 GCA_030666865.1 bacterium
CCGGTTTAACTTTGTATTGGCTTGTTAATACACTATTAACCGCCTTGCAGCAATTAATAATATTTAGAAAAAATCCTAAAGAGAATAAAGAATCTTAATTATTTTTATGTTAGTTTCACATAAAAAATTAATAGGAATAAAGGTAGAGTGCAAGAATGGTGTTGAACTCGGTAAGTTAGCTGGATTTAATATAGGCACTGATAATCATTTGATTGTTAATTATAGGGTTAAAACAAAAATATCTATTAAAAAAATATTTGATAATTTATTATTAGTCTCCCCTAGTCAAGTTATTGAAATAAAAAAAGACAAAATGATAGTTGAAGACTTGTGTCTTAAAGACTTACAAAAAAAAGAAAAAAAGAAAGGAACGATAATAAAAGACGTTGAACCAATCAGTGCTAGTAAAAAAATATAAATAAAAAACCGCCTTTAGTAGAGCGGTTTTTTATTTATAGCTTAATTTAGTTACTGTGTAGAAAATATTATTTTACACAGTAACTAATTAAAAGTTCTTTGTTTGCCAACAATAATTTTTAATTGATGAGAAGCTATTTCTACCAAGAGGGGTGTTTTTAGAATGAAGTTATCATCTACCCTTATTTGAACCGGATTGTTTTGGTGAGTTATTTTTATTTTTTTATTTAAAAAAATAGACTCTCTGTCTGACATGGGATTTATTATTTTTTTTATAAAGTGTTTATTTTTTGGGATTACAACTATTTCAAGCAATCCATCGCCAGGATCAGCTAAATGAGCATCCGACCAGTAATTGAAATTATAAATATACAACGAGTCGTTTTTATTTACATATATTTTATAATTATCATCACAATCCAAAATAACATCAGGTTTTATTACTTCAACTTGTGATAAAAAGTAATTGTTTTTTATTTTTCCTATATCTATTTTTTTTATAATTCTTGAAGCTAATGCATTGCAAGCCCCGACATTTTCTGGGAGTCCCAATGTCCTAGCAATTTTTTGGTTTGATCCAATAGGGATAATTCCCAAACAAACATCTGGGTGGTAGGCCAAGATGTTGATAGTCTTATTAATTGTTGAGTCGTCACCCACTGCTACGATTGTTTTGGTACCCTTTTTAATCTCACTTTCGATTAATTCTTTTTGATTATTCAATAGTGACAATTTACCAATTTTCCCCTGTATTTCAAGGTCAGTCAATCGGTTCTCAATTTTTGTTAAGATTGATTGATATTTTTTATCATTTAAAAATTGGTCGTATATATAATAATACATTTAGATTTTTTTATGATTTTATTCGCTTTTTTTAATTTCTTCCGTGTCGTATTGCTTCATTACACATTGACCATTAAATATTGAACCAGCTTCAACATTTAGGGATTTGCACGAGATATTTCCATTAATTTTAGCGTTTTTGGCTAATTCTAGGTTACCTTTTATTTCCAAATCACCAGTAATCTGTCCATAGATTATTGCATTTTCCGCAGAAATATTTGCTTCAATAATTGCATTTTTACCAATAGTTAAATCGTGACTAGTATTTATTGAGCCTTTTAGTTTTCCTTCCACAATAACATCACCATCACCGGTAAAGTTTCCTTCAACAGAAACTGAAGGACCTATAATAGTTTGGCTTTCGTTCGGGGTTTTATCTTTCATTTATTTTTTTATAATAATTAATTAGTTGATATGTAAAAATAATAATTTTAAATTTAACAATTATTTTTATACAGCAACTAAGTATATTAATTTTAGTTAGTATTGTTCTTATTGTAAAGTGGGTCTATAGTTCTTGGAAAAAAATTAATTATAATGTAAAATAAACTTAATGTAAAAATAAAATATTAAATAATTATATATTATTTTACGACACTTAATTAGTGCTAATATTATATAAAAATTATAAAGAATATAAAATATAAATAATAAATTTGTTCCATGTGGAACATTTACTTCTGTGGTTTAATAGATACTTACTTGCCACGGGCTCTGTGCCCTCATAGTTTAATGAATACCTGCCCGCCTACTAGTGCCCCTGTAGTTCAACGGATAGAACAAGGACCTCCTAAGTCCTAGATGTAGGTTCGATTCCTACCAGGAGCACCAAGAAAATATGAAAAATTTGATTAAAATTTTTGGAAAGTATAAGCGCAAATACAAGTTTTTGGTTAAGGTTAATATCAATCAAGCTAATCTTATTCATAATTTTAATTATTTTAAAAATTTGAATAAAGGTCTTAAAGTAGCACCTGTTTTAAAAAGTAATGCTTATGGTCATGATCTTGTTAATATTGCTAAAATATTAGAGCCTGTTATTAGTGAGTTTATTTGTGTTGATTCATATTATGAAGCTCTTATTTTACGAAATTACGGTGTAAATTCAAAATTATTGATTTTAGGTTACACTATAACCGAGAATATATTTAAAAATAAATTTAAAAATGTAGTTTTTACAATTAGTGATATTAAGCAATTATTTGAAATATTAGCTAATATTAGCAAAAAAATTGAGTTTCATATCAAAATAAACACTGGTATGAATAGACAAGGTTTTGATATTAACATTGTAGATGAGGTTATTTGTAAAATTGTAAATAATAAAAAAATTGTTTTATCAGGTGTATATTCACATTTAGCAGATGCTGATAGTGAGAGTGTTGATTTTACAAATAAACAAATTGATGCTTGGCATGAAATAGTTGAAATGATTAAAAATAAAATACCATCAGTTGAATATTTTCATTTAGCAGGAACAGAGGGATCTTTGAATACCAAAATTAAACCAATAAAAGCAAATATTTGTCGTATAGGATTGGGATTGTTTGGATATTCAGTTAATTCATGCTTTGATTTAAAGCCCGTGCTATCTATGAATACAATAGTAACCTCTATAAAACAGGTAAAAAGGGGTGATAAAATAGGATATAATGGTATTTATGAAGTAAAAGAGGATATGAAAATAGCTACTATCCCAGTTGGTTATTATGAAGGATTAGACAGAAGGTTGTCTGGCAAAGGCTGTGTCTATATAAATAACAAAAAATGTTTAATTTTAGGTAAAATTAGTATGAACATGGCAACAATAGATGTTTCTGATTTATTAGACATTAAAACGGGTGATAAAGTAGAAGTTATTGGTGAAAATAAGGGGAAAATGAATTCTATAGAAAGTATGGCTAATATTAGCCATACTATTCCTTATGATATTTTAGTGAAAATTCCTAGTAATTTACGAAGAAAAGTTGTATAAAGTATTGATTTGTTGGTTGTTTTAGGTATGATAATATTATTGTGTCATTAGTTATTTGCCATCTATTATTAGTGATTTATCTCGGGCTCGTAGCTCAGTTGGTTAGAGCGCTTGCATGGCATGCAAGAGGTCGCTGGTTCGACTCCAGTCGGGTCCACCACGTCGTTCGCGAACGATAATGCTTCAACCATCCTTCGTACTTGTGAAAGATGCCCGCTGTAGCTTCCTGCCTGCCGGCAGGCACAATAGCGAAGGCTGGGCAGGATTGTTAATTTTTTACTTTTTGCCGCTATGCGCTTTAGTTGGCACAGTCGCTTCATATGAAGAATGCCTAGATGTGTATAACACAATTTGACATGATATTTAATATATATTAAGATACAAACGATAAGATCAGGGGTTAGCCCCTGATTTTGTCTATTTATATGTATATTTGTTCTACGTAGAACAAATATTGTGATTTCAGCTAATAACCTGCTATAATAGATTAAAACCTATGTATATACTAATATTTTTACTATTAATAGCGGTTTCAGCCTTCTTTTCAAGTGTTGAGATTGCTTTTTTTTCTTTGACACATGGGCAAATTAAGCTGATGTTAGAGAAAAAAGAGAAAAAAGCCGAAATAATTTGGAAATTAAAGGAAAATCCGCAAAAACTCTTAATTACCATATTAATTGGTAATAATGTAGTAAATGTATTGACCGCTTCTATTGCTACTGTGCTCACAACCAACATGTTTGGATCTTATGGAATAGGTATAGCTACTGGTGTGGTAACTCTGGTTATACTAATTTTTGGAGAAATAACGCCAAAATCATTTGCGCAAAAGAATAATAAATGGTTAGCGCAAAAATCTGCCATAATTTTATACATATTATCAAATACTTTATATCCAATAATTTGGTTGTTAATGAAGTTTAATCATTTGATTATACATAAAATATTTAAAATAGAAGATTCCAGTTTAGTTACCGAAGAAGAAATTAGATCTTTGGCTAGGCTCGGCGTAGAAACTGGTGCAATAGAATATCGGGAAAGAGAATTGATTGAAAATGTGTTTAAGTTTAATGATATTACAGTTGGTCAGATTGTTACACCCAGATACAAAGTAATATCATTAAATGGTAATGTGCCGATAGATCAAATATCACATTTTGTGGCTCAGTCAGGTTTTTCCAGATATCCGGTTTTTGTAGGTGATGAAGATGATATTATTGGTTATGTTCATGTTAATGATATTATGAAGGTTTTAAATAGTAATGAAAGAGAAAAAGAACTTCAAAATTTCGTCAGACCGCTTAGATCAATAAATGAAGATGAAAAAATAGAACCATTATTTAGGTCAATGATTAAGGCTAAGGAACATATGGTTCTAGTTAATAGAAAAAATGATTCAGATGAGTTATTGGGAATTGTGACTGTTGAAGATATTTTGGAAGAATTAGTTGGTGAGATACAAGATGAGACTGACGAGGATAAAGAAGTAGAAAAATTATAAATTTTATTGTTAGCTTTCTAATATAAGTCCGGCCCCGCGTACGCGGGGCCGGACTTATATTTCTGTAAAAAGAGAAAAATTGTTTATTTTTTGTAGTTTTATGGAAATAGTTTTGTGTCGTAAAATATTATATTTTTTTGGCTGCTTGCCAAGCTAAGAGAAAAAAGTTTTTATAAGTTTGAGCTAGATCTTCAGATTCTATTAAAACCCCAAATTTATTATTTAAAGAAACTATAAATAATTTGTCATTTGTAATCACAGAATCTGCGAATACTGGTAATTCTTTCGGCATTAGTCTGATTGGTCTTGATTTACCTTCTTTTTTAGCATATTCAATCCCTTCTTTATTATAAGAAATTATTTCTTTTGATTTTTTATATTTTTGAATATAATTTTTTATCCAATAATTAATTAAGTCCGGGAAGGCCTCATATATTTTATAAATAAAAATTGGGGTTGGGTTTTGGTTTTTATTTATCCACATAACACATACTTGATAAAAATTTATATATACTATATACTGGTAGGGAGTATTGAGAAAAGAATGCCAAATTATTAAATTTTAAATTATAAAATGGAGAAAAAATGTAAAAAAAATGCTATAATAGCTAATGTTCGCAGAGTCAGTGGACAAGTACAGGGTATAGAGAAGATGATTAATGAAGGTAGGGATGTAGCTGATATTTTGCAACAAGTAAACGCTTCTGCTTCAGCGCTGCGGTCTATTGCCAAACAGTTATTACAGGATTATTCTGATGGATGTTTTGCTAAATCAAAGAAAATGGACAAAAATGATTTAGCCAAGCTTATTGATCAACTCTTTAAAAATATGTAAAATTTTATTATTGATAATTAATTAAACAAATAAATTTATGTCAGAAGTAACACTCACCGATCAAAATTTTGAGGAGGAAGTTTTAAAAAGTGAACCCCCAGTGCTAGTTGATTTTTGGGCACCTTGGTGTGGACCGTGTAGAATGGTAGGACCAGTAGTAGAAGAATTAGCAGGTGAATACGAGGGCAAAGTGAAAGTAGGTAAATTAAATGTGGACGAAAGTCAAGAAACTGCCCAGAAATATGGGATTATGAGCATACCTACTCTAGCTATATTTAAAAATGGTGAAGTATTCCAGCAAATGCTTGGTGCTCAATCAAAAGAAGCTATTGCTGAAGTGATTGATAAAGCTTTAGAGTAATTTGACTAGAATATAGAGTTTAGAGTCTAGAATGTTAAACGCTTTATTTTAGATTATATATTAATTTAAAATTAATAATTTAGATGAATGGTAGAAAGTAGACAAAAGAATAATCATTACGATATTATTATAATTGGCGCCGGAGCAGCTGGGCTGACTGCGGCTATTTATACCAATCGTAGAGCGCTCAAAACTTTGATTATTTCCAAAGATGTTGGTGGTCAAGCAGCTCTTACTACAGAAGTTGAAAATTATCCTGCCGTGGGTTTGATTGACGGGTTTGATTTAATGCAAAAGTTTATGGCTGATGCCAAGAAATTTGGCGCTGAATTGAAATCTGACGAAGTAATTGAAATTAAAGCGCAAGATGGTGATTTTGTTGTTAAAACAGTTGGTGATGAATTTTCTGCCTCAGCGGTGATACTCGCTTTTGGATTAACCCCTCGAGATTTAGGTGTTCCAGGTGAAGATGAATTCAAAAGTAAGGGCGTGTCTTATTGCGCGACTTGTGACGGACCTTTGTATAAAGGTAAGGATGTGATGGTGGTTGGTGGCGGTAATAGCGCTCTTGATGCAGCTGAATTTGTTTCTCGAATAGCAAACAAAGTTTATTTAGTTCATCGCAGAGATGTATTTCGTGGCGATGAAATATTAGTAGATAGGGTTAAAAAACAAAAAAATATTGAGTTAATTTTAGATTCAGCTGTTAAAGAAATAAAAGGAAACAATACCGTTGAGTCAGTAATAATTTATGATGTTGATAATGAAAATGAGACTAAAGAAATTGCTGTTCAAGGTGTTTTTGTTGAGGTTGGTCATATAGCCAAAACAAAGTGGTTGGGAGACTTGGTTGATTATGATGGTCATAATAGTATTGTGGTTAATCGTAATAACAAAACCAAAACCAAGGGTTTATTTGCTGCTGGTGATGTGACTGATATTGACTATAAGCAAATTATTATTTCCGGTGGAGAAGGCGCAAAAGCAGCTCTGCAGGCTTATAAATATTTACAGACTGAAAAAGGAATAAAAGGGGCTTCACTTGATTGGGGAACAGTAAAAAAATAATTGAAACATTGTAGTGACAGAGCACTGCTCTGTCACTACGCTTTATTTTTAATTCTAACTATATGGCTAATGTATTTAAAAATGCAATGAAACAACTCGCTAAAGCGAGTGAATATTTAAATATCGAAACCGGGATATTGGAACAATTGAAAAAACCAAAAAGACTGTTACAATTTTCTATTCCCGTAAAAATGGACAACGGAATGACTAAAGTTTTTGAAGGCTATCGGGTACAGTACAATGACGCTAGGGGACCATTTAAGGGCGGTATTCGTTTTCATTCTCAAACTAATCTTGACGAGGTCAAGGCTTTATCTTTTTGGATGGCTATCAAAACTGCAGTAGTTGGTATTCCCATGGGAGGTGGTAAAGGCGGAGTAACAGTTGATCCAAAAAAGTTATCCAAAGGAGAATTGGAAAGATTGTCTAGAGGCTATGTTGTGGCATTAAAAGATTTTATCGGTTCAGACAAAGATGTGCCAGCGCCTGATGTGAATACTAATCCGCAGATTATGGCTTGGATGGTTGATGAGTTTTCAAAAATCAAAGGTTATAATGACTTAGGAGTTTTTACTGGTAAA
>DAOUWZ010000019.1 GCA_030666865.1 bacterium
AAAATATGCCAATGATTTTTCGCCAATCAATAAACAATCAAGTTTTGCTGAATTGCGAAATTATTCCCGCAGTTATTTGCATCATTTATTCCGTGTCCATGAACCGCTTAGCATCCGTTTGGCAACTTTACAAAATTTAGAGTTTTATTTACAGTTAATGAAAAATATTAGAAGTAATATCCGTTTAGGAAGGTTATAATCAGTTATTGTATAAAAATAATAATTTTTAATAAAATCTATTTTTATACAATAACTGATCATTTTGTTCTTTTAATTGGAGGTGAGTATGTTAACAAGAATATTTAAAAGAATCGGGATTTTTATTGGTTTAGTCTCATTGCTTGTTATAACAGCCCTATTTATTGTTCCGATTTGCGCTTGTTCTAATTAGACAAAAGCGGGTTTACACCTGCTTTTTTATTTGACGAAAAATATTTTGAAGTGTATATTATTATAATGTCTAACATAGGGAGGTAATATGCAAGACTTCAGTCTTTGTTATTTAAAAAGTACAATAGTAGCTTATTTTTTTCCTGTACCGCATTTGGGTATTATTTTAGGAGATTTAATTGGGAATTTATTTCCAGTTGTTCAGGATGTATATAGTTTGAGTAGAGAGATAAGGCGAGAAGTAGAGCAGGCGTTATGGAATTTAGATAGACCAGTAGAAAATTTTAGAATGGACCAGCATATTGTTAGTAAGTATTCTATTGATTTGTTAGATAAAATAGTGCCGTATGAACAGGATCTTTTTTTAGTCTCAGCAGAAATTTATCCGCCTAATAAACATCAAGATTTAATTATAGTATCTGATATTTGGGAATGCTTACAATTGGAAGGCGATGTGCTCAGAGTTGGCACTGTTGAGGAATTTAAATTCCACAAAGGAAATGTGCAACAATTTTTAGATAAAAAATTAATTGATTTTGAAATAATTTAAAGATTAATTTATAGGAGGGTATTTTGAAAATTTTAAATCCTTTATTAAGAATTTATTATTTAATCAGTCTAAATAATTTTTTTTGGTTTTGATCATAATTGTTTATATATTTCATTTTCAGGAGCTGGAAAAAATAAGTTTCTGGTTAGTCTCAATGAAAACTGTTTTTTTCTGTTCCAGTTTGTATTTTGGTGAAATATTGCAAAAGGCAATAAATTCATTATCTTATTTTTTTGTTGATGATGAGTTAATTGATTTAGATGACACTGAGCCGTGGCTAGTACCATTTGCTTTTTTTATTTTGACGGCCTTTTTTCTTCAGGAGTTTATACCATGGTACAGAATTTAATAGTTTTTTTGGATCGCGTATTTCACGATGCGCGATTTTTTATTTGTTCAAAAAATGGTATAATATATTTATGATAAGCCTATTTTTCAATACTCTTAAATTATTTACCTGGGATATATTTTTGTCCTTAGGATATTGGCCTATTTGGTGGTACACCAAAGGATTGCTTGAATTTATTGTCACTTTAAAAGAATTATTACAAAGATCGTGGTACAATCTGGGGCTCGGTATTTTGTTTAGTAGTTGGTTCAAACCAATGTACGGACAGCAAGATTGGCAGGGCAGAATTATTTCTTTTTTCTTTAGAACTTTAATGATATTTTATAAGGCAATATTTTTTGTTATTTGGTTGATTGTGTTATTTATATGTCTTCTTCTTTGGATTGTTCTGCCAGTTCTTTCTTTAATAATAATATTATTGATAATAATGAAAAGCGAATGATTAATGATGAGTTACAATTTAGCCCTTATGAGGGCGCTTCAACAAAATCAATAAAAATTGGATCTTTGATTGCCAGTTATGATGATCTGACAATATATTGGCGAAAAAAGATTGATGCTACCAGTATTTGGCAAGAATATATCAAGCATATATTTGCCAATACTGTCAATTTATTCTTACTAGTTTTGATATTATTTGGATTGGCAAAATTATTGTTAATTTTATGGCAACTGTCATGGGTTTTTTCGTTTGAATTGTTAATGTCTAGGGATTTGGTTTTATTTTGGCTGGCAGTTTTGGCTGGCAGTTATTTGATATTTAGAATAAAAAATAGATACCAGAAGCAGTTGGTTCAATTCAAGCAAGATTATGATTTGAATAAAAACAATCCCGCGACTGCGGGATCAGAGATAAATATTGCCGATAGTTTTAATAGAGAGGCAATTCAAATAGTAGAAAAATCTTGGCGAATAGCCAAGCAATACCGCCAAGCTGAAATAAATCCGATAACTTTGTTGTTAGCTGTTTTGGATAGTAAAAAATTAATAGGAGTAATGGCTCGCTTAGGCGTGTCTTTGGATGATGTTAAAATTAGAGTTCAAAATATTTTAAATTCACATACTGGTGCTAAAACATCAGAAATAAATATTTCTGATAAAGTAGAAAGAATATTACTCAGAAGTTATTATTTTGCTTCCCAAAAGCATTTTCAGTGGGTAGGAGTGCCAAGCTTATTGCAATCTATTATTACTGAAGACGAACAGGTACAAGATGTTTTTTATGACTTAGAGATTGATTTGGAAAAAGTCAGGCAGGTTATTCATTGGCTGAGTGTCAATGAAAAATTGTATGAACAATATAAAAGATATAGAAGATTGGCTAGGTTTAAACCAAAAAATTCTATGAATCGATCAATGACTGCTATTGCGACGCCATATCTTGACCATTTTGCTCAAGATATGACTTTGGCAGCTAGATATGGACATCTGCAGCTTTGCGTTGGTCGGGAAAAAGAAATTGCTGAGGTTTTTAGAATAATAGAATCAGGAATTGATAGTGTGATTTTGGTTGGTTATCCAGGGGTCGGTAAGACGGCGATAATTGATGGTATTGCCGAGCGAATGGTTACTGAAGATGTGCCTAAAATTTTACAAGATAAAAGATTGGTTTCGTTGTCTTTGCCAAGATTAATTGCCGGTGCTACCAGCCCTGGTGTTTTGGAAGAAAGAGTTTTGAGAATTCATAATGAAATGGTTAGAGCGGGGAACGTGGTAATGGTTATAGAAAATATTCATGATGTCGTTGGGATAAATACTGAAAAGGGAGAAGGTCTGGATCTTTCAGAAGTATTTGCTGATATGGTTTCTGATGATAGATTCTTGATTTTAACAACTTCAACTCCGGTTGAATATCGCAAAAGCTTAGCTGGTAAACCGCTTGGGAATGCCTTACAAAAAGTAGAAGTAGCCGAACCGGATAAGGAAGCTACTTTAGAAGTAATGGCTGCCAAAGTAAATATTTTTGAACATCGTCATCGGGTGTATTTTTCTTTTGATGCGCTTGATAAAGCAATAGAATTTTCAGATCGATATATGCATGATTTTTGGCTGCCGGAAAAAGCTATTAAAATATTGGAAGAGGTGGCTGTTTATGTAAAAAAGAAAAAAGGAGAAAGAAGTTTAGTAGAAGGTGAAGATGTTGCTGCTTTGATTTCCGAAAAAGTTAATATTCCTTTGACAAAAATTACGACTGATGAATCAGCCAAACTGCTTAATTTGGAAGAAGAAATTCACCAGAGAATTATCGGGCAAGAAGAAGCAGTGATAGCAGTTTCATCAGCCCTACGCAGAGCTCGAACTGAACTTAGAGATCAAAGCCGTCCCATAGTAAATCTTTTGTTTTTGGGGCCAACTGGTGTTGGAAAAACTGAACTGGCTAAAACTATTGCGGTTACATATTTTGGCAATAGTGATGATATGGTCAGGCTTGATATGTCGGAATATCAAGAAAAGAATTCTATTGCTAGGTTGATCGGCAGTGAATCAGATCCGTCTGCTGGTTTATTAACCCAAGGTATTAAGCAGAATCCATATACAGTATTATTGCTTGACGAAATTGAGAAGGCTCATGCAGATATATTGAATATTTTTTTACAAGTTATGGATGACGGTCGGTTGACTGACTGGTCTGGCAATACAATTGATTTTACCAATACTATCATTATCTCAACCTCAAATGCAGGAGCTAATTATATTCAGGATGAGTTGAGAAAAGGCACTCATATTGAGACTATCAGAGAAGTAATAATTACAGAAAAATTAAAAGGAATATTCAGACCAGAATTTTTAAATCGTTTTGATAATGTAATTGTTTTCAAACCTTTATCTGAAGATAATATTAAGGCAATTGCCAGACTAATGATTAAAAAATCTCAAGATAGATTATTACAGAAAGGTATTCATTTGGAAGTGTCTGAGGCGGCTTTGGTTGAATTGGCTAGTCTTGGGTATGATCCATTGTTTGGTGCCAGACCAATGAGACGTGTTATTCAAGACAAGGTTGACGATGCTTTGGCTAAATATCTTTTGGCAGGGAAGATTGGCCGAAGAGATGTGGTGATATTAGAACCAGGCGGAAAGGTGAGAGTTGAAAAAGCAGAAAGTTATATTTAATAATTTAATTTATGGATAATAATCAGACAGGACAAAATATTATTAAACCGAAAATATCATCAGGTATATCACTTGTTAAAAAGTCATTACTGATTTATAAAGAAAATTTTAATAAGATAATTGGTTTTTATTTGGTTTTACTTGGCGGTTTTGTACCACTTTTGATTGTAATGGGCGTTTTTTTGTTTTCAGATTTTTTTATTCCAGATCATTTAATAGTTCAGAAGATTTTTGTCATAATTTTGGCTTTGCTTTTTTTTGTTTCTTTATTGTTTTTCTTTTATGTTAATATTCTAGTTCAAATTTCAATATTGTTACTTTTGAAAGACACAAAAAAATTAAAAGTCAAAGAAATATTAAAAAAATCAATAAAATATTTTTGGCCATTTTTGATAATCAATTTAGCAATGGGAGTTTTTGTTTTTTTGTGGTCGCTGCTTTTTATAATTCCTGGAATAATATTTGTTTTTTATTACATTTTTGCTGTTTATACGTTTATTTTTGACGGATATAGATCTACTTCAGCGCTAAAAAGAAGCAAAGAACTTGTTAAAAATTATTGGTGGGCAGTTGTTGGTAGGGTTTTATTATTAGTGATGGTATTTTGGGTAGTATTGGCAGTGTTATCAATTCCTTTATGGTTTATCAGCGAAGCTTCTAGGCTATTTGGAATTTATAGTAATTTTATTGATTTAGTTGCTTTTGTTTTGTCTCCGATCGGCATTATATATTATTATTGTATATACAAAGATTTGGTTGAGATAAAAGGCCAGTCAAAAATTATTAATAAAGATACGAAAAAAAATATTACTATTTGGTTAATGGCAGTATTCGGTGGGTTGATAGTTGGCTTGTTCTTTCTTTCTTTATTTGTTTTTAAGTCAGGAAATTTGCAAATACAGATTCGAGACGATATTAGGTTGGAACAAGTTGATAAAATACAAGTTGCTCTGGATACATACAAAAATACAGTTGGCGTTTATCCAGATGATTTGATTTTTGGTGAAATTCTAGCACACCGGGGTGAAATATTTATGGCATCAGTTCCAGAAAATCCCTTGCCTAGTGATGGTGATTGTCCAGAAGGATTTGAATACATTTATTTACAGAAAGATTCGGGTTTTTCTTATGAATTAACTTTTTGCCTAGGTGGTGGTAATGAACAATTATCAGCCGGGCTTTATACTTTGAGCCCAGAAAAAGTAGAATAATTTTTAATATTAAGAAGTATATATGAAGAAAAATATTTTTGCCTTATTTACCATTTTTATTTTAGTTATAATTGGTATTATTATTATCAAAGCATCAGATAAAAATCAACCAGAGCAAGATATTAATAAATTTAATAAAAAAGTAATGCAAACTGAAGAAAATAGTCAAAATCAAAAAGATTTAAGTAATAATACAAAACCAGAAATTACTAATGCTGTGGAGCAAGTTATTGAACCAGGCAAAATATATTTAGTAACTTTAAAAACAACTGCTGGCGAGATAGTAATTGAAATGGATTCTAATAGCACGCCTGTGACTATAAATAATTTTATTTTTTTGGCCAAGAAAGGATTTTACGATAATACAACTTTTCATCGCGCTATAAAAGGATTTATGGTTCAAGGTGGTGATCCCAAAGGCGATGGTACTGGTGGGCCTGGTTATCGTTTTGATGATGAACCATTTACTGGAGAATATACCAGAGGTACTATGGCAATGGCAAATGCCGGACCAAATACCAATGGTAGCCAATTTTTTATCATGCATCAAGATTATCAATTATCGCTAAACTATGTGATATTTGGCCATGTGGTGAAAGGACTTGAAATAATTGATAAAATTGCTGAAGCTGAAGTTGAGCTGAGCGCTAGTGGAGAAATGTCTAAACCAGTTGATCCGATAGTTATTAATTCAGTTTTTTATGTAGAGAAAGAACTTGTTACAGATGATTTGGGCACTAGTGGAGAAGTTGAAGAATAAGTAGTTAATCTAAAGAATTTCCCGCAAGCAAACTGCGGGGTACGTGGCACAATAATCTATAAGATATCTTAGGCTGAGGCTGAACGCCTGCCGGCAGGCGTTCAGCCCCGCTTTCAATTTGATTATCATAATGTATGTTTAATAATATTTTTTAAATTTGCAAAAATACTAATTATTCATTATAATAAATTAGAAATTAATAATTTGCATTTAGGAATTTTATGAGCAAGTCAGCTAAACAGGAGATAAATAATAAAATGGAAAAATTGATGTCACTTCTCAAAAGAAGAGGCTTTATTTTTCAATCCTCAGAGATATATGGAGGATTGCAAGCCAGTTATGATTATGGGCCTTTGGGAGTTGAATTGAAGAATAATATCAAAAAAGCTTGGTGGAAAAAGTTTGTTACCAACAGGATTGATATGGTTGGACTTGATGCCGCTATAATAATGCATCCAAAAACTTGGGAGGCTAGCGGACATTTGCAAAATTTTACTGATCCATTGGTTGATTGTAAAAAATGCAAAAGAAGATTTAGGGCTGACCATTTATTAGAAGCAAAATCCTTGGAACCAGGATATGATAAGGAAAAGCCTTTGCAGATTACAGAGATACCCTGCCCTGAATGTGAGGGTCAGTTGACTGATATTCGGCAATTCAATCTGATGTTTAAAACTTTTATGGGATCAGTTGAAGAAGATGCCTCGGTTGTTTATCTTAGACCGGAAACTGCCGGCGGTATATTTGTTAATTTTAAAAATGTAGTAGATACAATGAGAATGCGAGTGCCGTTTGGTGTCGGACAGATTGGTAAAGCATTTCGCAATGAGATTACAGTGGAGAATTCTATTTTTCGGACACGTGAATTTGAACAAATGGAAATTGAATATTTTGTTCATCCAGATGAGTGGCAAGAAAAATTTGAAGAGTGGTTAGTGAGTATGAAAGAATGGTGTCAGTTTCTTGGCATTAGAGAAGAAAATTTGGTTACCAGAGAGATTGAGGGTGATGAACTGGCTTTTTATTCGCAAAGGACTGTTGATTTTGAATATAAGTTTCCTTTTGGACAAAAAGAGCTTTATGGTTTGGCTTACCGAACTAATTATGATTTGACACAGCATCAAAATTTTTCTAGACAAAATCTTGAGTACACTGACCCAGACACTAAGGAAAAATATATTCCGCATGTTATTGAGCCTTCTTTGGGAGTTGATCGATCTTTTTTGGCTACATTATTGGAAGCTTATACTGAAGTTGATGGTGGTAGGTCTACTACTACTAAGTCAATTAAGGATATGGAGGTAATGTTAAAAATTCCTTATGAACTGGCTCCAGTAAAAATTTCAGTATTGCCACTTTCAAAAAAAGAACCATTTTTACAAACAGCGCAAGAAATAATAAAAAGATTGAGTAATGATTATAATATTCAGTATGATATTACCGGATCAATAGGCAAACGATATCGCCGGCAAGATGAAATTGGTACACCATTTTGTATAACAGTTGATTTTGATACTGACGAGGATAATAAAGTTACTGTCAGAGATAGAGATACTATGAAGCAGGAGCGAGTAGGGGTTGAGGAATTAGAGCAGTACTTTGCAAGTAGATTAAAATAGAGAATCAAGACTGAGGATTTATGATTTAAGAATATATAAATCCTAAGCGCTAAATTCTAAACAAGCCCAAAATTCAAATGATAGAAATGCAAAACAAGTTTAGATATTATTATTTCGATATTAGAATTTGTTTATACTTTATACATAATACTTTATACTAAATACTGCTATATGTTTGAACGTTTTAAATATAAAAACGGATTACAAGCGATTATCAGTCCGTTGGAATCTACTAAGGCTGTAACAGTTTTGGTGATGGTTAGGGTAGGCTCTAGAAATGAAAAAAAATCTATTAATGGCATCGCTCATTTTACTGAACACTTGATGTTCAAAGGTACAAAAAGACGGCCAAATACTTTAGCTATTTCGAAAGAGCTTGATGCAATTGGTGCGGATTATAATGCCTTTACCTCCAAAGAATATACTGGTTATTATATCAAAGTAAATTCTTCGCATCTAAATATCGCTATAGACATGCTGTCTGATATGATGCTTAATTCTAAATTTGATACTGGGGAAATTGAAAAAGAAAAAGGAGTTATTGTAGAAGAAATAAATATGTATGAAGATGCTCCAATGATGATGATTGATGATCTTTTTGATAAATTAGCATATCAAGACAGTCAGTTGGCATGGGAAGTTCTCGGCAGTCCCAAAACTGTAAATGACATGAAACGCAATAATTTTTTGGGATTCAAGAATGATTTTTACAATCCAAATAATATGTTGATCAGTATTGCCGGTGATATAAAAAATTCAGAAGAAGTAAGCAAATTGATAGAAAAATATTTTATAAAAAATTCGAAAAAAAATAAAAATAATAATTACCAAAAATATATTTTGAATCAATCAGGACCGCAAGTTTTTATAAAGAAAAAGGATACTAAACAAGTTCATCTAGCGCTAGGGTATGTGAATAATATAAATTATCAGTCAAATGATTTATTGCCCTTGAAGTTAGCTAGCATAGCCTTTGGTGGAAATATGAGTTCAAGATTATTTATTAATATTAGAGAAAAGCGAGGTCTTTGTTATTATATTCGTTCTCGTGTAAATACTTTTCAGGATGTTGGAAATTTTTCCGTACAAGCCGGACTTGATAAAGATAGGATTGATTTGGCTATTTCATTAATAATAAAAGAAATGAAAAAATTATCAGATCAAGGAATAACCGTTTCAGAACTTAAAAAAGCCGGAGAATATTTCAAAGGTAAAATGATATTAGCTCTTGAGGATAGCGCCAATATTGCTCAGTGGTATGCAGAAAAATGGTTATTTGCAAAAAAGTTAAACACTCCAGAGGATATAATCAAAAAAATAGACAGTATCACTTTGACTGAGGTAAACAAAGTTTTAAAAAAGATTATTAGGAAGAATTATTTAAACTTGGCTTTGATTGGAGATTTTAATGACGCAGAAAGATTTAAAAAATTAATAAAATAATTAATATAATTTTATGTTGGGACAGGATAAACAACCAACGGTAGTAACTATTTCTTCAGTAACTTTTTTGAAGATTATTCTATTGCTTTTAATAATCGCATTTTTTTGGATTGTTAGAGATGTAATATTTTTATTGCTAGTATCAATTGTGCTAGCAGCTGCATTTGATCCATGGGTTGATTGGTTTCAAAAAAAGAAGATTCCTCGTTCAATTGGTATTTTAGGTATTTATTTAGTGTTATTGGGAGTGGTTTCTTTGGCGGTCGGTTTGATTATTCCTTTGGTTATAGAACAGCTTAATGAACTTATTAAAAATTTACCATACATTATTGATAAATTAGGATATTGGTTTGCCAATTTACAACAACTGTCAATTCATTATGGATTTATTGATAATTTAAACGCTACAGTTAGCAATTGGCAATCATTTATCGGTGGGAATACTTCAGGCGGATTTTTTTCATTTTTAGGCGGTGTATTTGGCAGAATATTTGCTCTATTTTCCGTTTTGGTTATGACGTTTTATATGATTATTGAAGAAGATAATACTAAGAAATTTGTAAAATCAATTTGTCCGAAAAAATATCAAAATTATTCTATTGAATTAATGGACAGAATCTCCTTGCGCATGGGACATTGGCTTAGAGGGCAATTAACTCTTAGTTTTGTAGTTGGTTTGATGGTTTATGTTCTTATTGCTATTTTAGGTTTGTTCTTTGATATCAAATATGCCTTTATTTTAGCGCTAATTGCTGCAATTACAGAAATTATTCCTTATGTCGGTCCATTTTTAGGAGCCATTCCTGGCGTTTTGATTGGTTTTACTATTTCACCATTAGTTGGATTTTTGATGATAATAATTTATTTTGTAGTTCAACAAATTGAAAATAGTATGTTGACTCCGAAAATTATGGCAAAAGCATCGGGTTTAAATCCAATTATTGTGATCATTGCGATTTTAGTTGGCGCTAAGCTTGGTGGCAGTATCGGAGCTATTATTTCTATTCCGGTCGCGATAATCTTAAGTATATTTTTAAAGGATTTTTTAGAATATCCTAAACAGTATAAAGGAGAATAGAGTAGTATTAAGTATTAGGTATAAAGTATTTGAAAAAATTAATTAAGTTTTGAATATTTAAATTTAGATATTAGAATTTATAATTAATATTTTGTATATAATTATGGAATTATATATAGTAGCTACGCCAATCGGAAATTTATCTGATTTCACATTTAGAGCTAAAGAAATTTTGGAGAAAGTTGATGTAATTGCTTGTGAAGATACTAGGCACACGAAGAGATTATTAGAACATTATGAGATACTTGGGAAAAAATTGATAAGTTACCATCAGCATTCTTCAGCGCGAACACTTGAACAAATTGTAAAATTATTAAAAACTGGAAATAAGATTGCTTATGTGTCTGATGCTGGCACGCCATCTATTTCAGATCCTGGTGCGAAGTTGGTTGAATATGTAGTTGAAAAATTTAAAAATGATATAAATATTATTCCTATTCCTGGAGTCTCAGCAATAACAGCCGCTTTAATGATTTCTGGATTTAAGGCTGATAATTTTGTTTTTTTTGGTTTTATTCCGCATAAGAAAGGAAGGCAGAAGTTTTTACAAAAAGTTAAAGATAGTGTTTCCACAGTTGTTTTTTATGAATCGGTTCATAGGATAAAAAAATTATTTACAGGAATAAGTGAATTTATGCCAGATAGGGAGTTGATTGTAGCCAGAGAGCTTACTAAGCAATTTGAAACTATTTATAGAGGTAAAATTAATGATATTATAGAGCAATTTAAAGAAGAGCATGAAAAAGGAGAGTTTACTATAGTTGTTAGAAGTAAATAAAAGAGGCTTCATTGAGAAGCCTCTAAATCCTTTTTTTATTTCGTTTTTTGATTTTCAATTTTTGCAGATGCCTTTTTTCGTTTTTGGTAGTATGATATAATTTTGACATTGCGAGTTCCAGGATTTTAGATTTTTTAACAGCTTTTTGAAATCTTTTAAGAGTGTTATTAAAAGGTTCAAAATCTTTTGGTCTAATTATAATAGACATTGTTTTCCTCCTGCTCTATTTTGTTTGAATTCACTTTACTTTATAATATAAATTGTTTTAAGTCAAATTGTAAATATGGATAAAGAAAATATATATATAACTACTGCTATTGATTATGTAAACGGCAAACCACATATCGGCCACGCTCTGGAAAAAGTACAGGCTGATGTTTTAGCGCGGTTTTATCGGCAGCAAGGCAAAAAAGTATTATTTCTTACTGGTACAGATGAACATGGCAGTAAAATAGTAGCCACAGCCGCCAAAGCTGGAATTATTCCTCAGGAATTAGCTGATAAAAATACTGATTTATTTAAGAAGCTTTTAAAGGATTTGAATATTTCCAATGATGATTTTATCAGAACTTCAGATCAAACTAGGCATTGGCCAGCAGTCAAAAAAATGTGGGAATTGATTTTTAAGCAAGGTGATTTGGTCAAAAAAGATTATCAGGGTTTGTATTGTGTTGGTTGCGAAGCATTTTTGACAGAAAAGGATTTAGTTGATGGTAAATGTCAGCATCACGACAAAGAACCAGAAAAAATTGTTGAGCGAAATTATTTTTTCAATCTAGGTAAATACAGTTCTCGGATTATTGATAAAATTGAAAAGAATGAATTTAATATTGTGCCAGAATCAAGAAAAAATGAAATTTTGAATATTTTGAAACAAGGTTACAAGGAAGTTAGTTTTTCCCGGCCCAAAGAAAAATTATCATGGGGTGTACCAGTGCCAAATGATGATAACCAGGTTATGTATGTGTGGTGTGACGCTTTGACCAATTATATATCAGCGCTGGGATTTGCGGAAAATCAGGAAAAATTTGAAATGTTTTGGAATAACGCCAATGTTACTCATATTATTGGTAAGGATATTTTGCGTTTTCATGCTGCTATTTGGCCGGCTATGTTGCTTTCAGCGGGATTAAAATTGCCTGATAAATTATTTACTCATGGATTTATTACTTCGGAGGGTAAAAAAATGTCAAAGTCACTAGGAAATATTGTAGATCCTTTTGAAGTTCTTGATAAGTATGGTGTTGATCCGGTGCGTTATTATTTACTTCGTGAAATTCCGTCAACTAGTGACGGTGATATTGCAATGGGTAGATTTGAAAAATTGTATTCGTCAGATTTGGCCAATGGACTTGGTAATTTAGTTTCCCGGGTAACTAATATGGTAGCTAATTATTTAGATGGTCAAGTAGAATTCAATGGTCAATCAGAATTTAACTGGGAAAGAATAGATGAATATACCAGGGAGTTGAAATATGATAAAGCCCTGCATGAAATATGGATTATTATAGATCAGGCAAACAAGATGATTGATGATGTTAAGCCTTGGAAATTGGCTAAATTAGATACAGCTAAGAATAGGTTAATGATCAAGGAACACTTAAATACGCAGGCAATTATTCTTAGAGATATTGCTATGGTATTACAGCCGTATTTGCCTGATACCGCTGGCAAGATATTGAATTTGATTCAAGCTCCAAAAATCACTAAAGCTAAGCCATTATTTCCTAGGTTGTGATTCAACGGCCTAAATTTTAGATTTTGGAATTTGATATTCCTGCCTGTCGGCAGGCAGGTGTTTGTGTCTTGTAACTTGTATCTTATTTATATTATTAGCGTCGTATTCTTAAATTATAAATCTTTACTGTATGTCTTTTTTTGAAATCGTATTAGTAATTATAATTTTGTACTTTGCCTTTTCGGGTTTTAAGTCAGGATTTATTCGTACTGCTGGTGGAATTTTTGGACTTTTAGTAGGAGTGTTTTTTGCCAGTCGGTATTATGATATCTTAGCAGAGGCTTGGTCTTGGTTATTTTTTGGCAGTGAAACCGTGGCCAAGGTTGTTCTATTTATTTTAATATTTATTTTAATTGATAGATTATTTAAGTTGGCTGTTTATTTTTTGGATAAATTTTTCAATTTGCTTAAATTTATTCCTTTTACAAAATTTATCAATAAATTAGCTGGAGGAGTATTTGGCTTAGTAGAAGGTGTATTGATAGTTGGTTTGTTTTTATACATTGCGGTTCGTTTTCCAATTTCAAAATCATTAATCGCGGTGATTAAAGACTCAGACATAGCTGGACAGCTTTTAAATTTTGTTAATATTTTAACACCATTAATAGCTGATACTTTAGAGAAGATGAAAGTGTTAATCTAGTATCAGGTATTGGGTATAAAGTATCAAACATGAAAGATAATAATTAGAAATCAAGAATAGCATTTTTATAAATTCTAAATTCTAATATCTAAATACTAAATAAATCCAAAATACAAATAATGGAAATCCAAAACAATAATATAAAAAGTAAGTTTTGAACATTTGTATTTTGATATTTTAATTTGTTTAGAATTTAGGATTTAGTGCTTAGGATTTATCACACATTTTATATTTATACTTTATACTAAAAAATGCTCATTGATACTCATTGCCATATTAATTTTTCTAGTTTCAAAGATGACGCTGATGAAGTAATTCAGCGTTCTTTAGGTAATGATATTTGGTTGATTAATGTTGGTAGTCAGTATTCTACTTCTGAGCGAACAATAAAAATTGCTGAGAAATATGATAAGGGAGTTTATGCAGTGGTTGGTCTGCATCCTATTCATTTGTATGAAACAGAGGTAGATGAATCTGAACAAGGGATAGAATTTAAATCACGGACCGAGGAATTTGATTATGACTTGTATAAAAATTTAGCTCAAAGCAGAAAAGTAGTTGGTATTGGCGAAATGGGGATAGATTATTTTCATATGCCAAAAAATATTAATTTCGAGGAGGTTAAACAAAAACAGCAACAAACATTTCAAAATGGTATCAAATTAGCCAAAGAACTTGATAAGCCAATTATTATTCATACCCGTGCAACCAAAAATAGTTTTGATGCATATGATGATGTAATAAATATTTTAAAGCAAGCTGATTATACCAAGGGGGTGGTTCATTGTTATGGCGGTAATTTGGAACAAGCTCAGGAGTTGATTGATATGGGTTTATATATTTCATTTACTGGTATAGTAACATTCAAGAATGCTAAGGATTTACAAAAAATTGTAAAAGAGATTCCTTTGGGGAAAATGATGGTGGAAACTGATGCGCCGTATTTATCTCCAGAGCCGCATCGAGGTCAAAGAAATGAACCAGCATATGTAGAATTTGTTGCTCGAAAAATTGCAGAATTGAAAAAAGTTAGTTATGAAGAGGTTGCTGAGGTAACAACTGGAATAGCTAGAGAATTTTTTAATATATAAAAAGCTGCCCAAATAGAGCAGCAAAATATTCAATCAAAACCTTTTAGGCGGTGATTTTTAATAAGATCAGTAGGATTTATATTAATATCAAGAAGTTCTTTTATAGATATCTTATTTCTGTTAGTATTAGGAAGCAGTATAATTCCATCGTTTTTTTCGGTTATGATTGCTCTTATATTTATTTTACTAACCTTAGTAAAAATTTTCCATAGAGTATTATTTTCATCACCGCGTTTTAATTTGCCTTTAATAATTATTTTTTTATAATTTCTCCTAATTCCGAAAGCCATACATACCTCCAATCTGTTTATTTCTGTTAAAGAATAATTATATTATATTAACCTTATTATTATGCTATGTCAACATATTTTAATCAAAAGAATTCCCCGTCAGCTTGCTGCGGGGTACGTGGCGCAACAGATGTATGTGATATATAATTAAAACATGGAAAAAGAGAATGACGAACATATCTATAAATTACATAACAAAACATTATTAGTGCAATTTT
>DAOUWZ010000038.1 GCA_030666865.1 bacterium
GCTTATACCGGAGTATTCGCTCAAAATTCAGTTAATACCAATACAATCGCTATTTTAGATGGTTGTGGTTGTGAAGAAGATGGCATGGATTTAGCTGGTAATGCTTATACTGGCGATAATTCTACTAATTATGCTACTAATTTAGATGTTGATGTTACTTTAGTTGGTAATGTTAATAATGGTACTGGTGTAAATAATGTTGATGCTAGTTCTAATACTGGCGCTAACGATGTATATGACAATGGTGGTGAATATCAATTAAGAACATCTAAAGGAACTAATAGCTATACTAATGCTAATTTTTATGTTTTTCCGCATCAATATCGTGTTATGGGATATGGTTACTATCATCATGGTGAATCATCTTACTATAACTATGAAGTTTCCTACCCAAGGGGTGGTGATGTAGTTGTTTATACTGGTGATGCTGATACTCGCGTTACTGCTGTTAATTTGGTAAATACTAATAACACAACAGTTGTTAGAGGTTATGATTTACGACAATAATCTTTAATTTTTAGAGGTTTCAGGACTATTTGTTTAGTCCTGACCTCTGATAAGTTCTTAAATTGTTATTCTGGATTTTATACGGAATCTAGAAAAATTAGGATAACACACCCCGCCCTTCGGGCACCCCTCTCTAGAGGGGATTGAGAAAATCGGTTTAGGGATTTATCAGAGGAGAAAATAATAAAATGGCAAATTTTAAATTAACAATTTTAAATATCACACTAATCAGTCTGATATTATTACTGACTGGTGATTTGGCTGAGGCTAAAATATTAATTATTGAGGAAAATAATTCGGCAGTAATCAGTAATGTTTCAGTTGAATCTAACACTGGCGGAACTGTGATAATAAACGGAGAAGTAATCAAGGAGGGAGAAAATAATTCCAGCGCATCAGTATATACAGAAATAAATGGCGAAGTGGTTCAAGATATTCATGAAGAAATAGATGGTAGTGGCAGTATTGAAGTTTATAGTAATGTACAGGCGGATAATGAAGATGTGCATGTTAAGACTGTGATAGAAAAAAACGGTGAGGAAGTAATTTATAAAAAGGAAATTGAATTATCAGATGGTAAAGATAAAATTTTGTCAGATACATTGGTTGAACAAATAGAAATTCAAGATGATAACAAAAAAGAGAGCCCAGTATTATTATTTTGGCAATCTATTATCAATAAAATAATGAATATACTCCTTCGCTTTTCTAAATAAGATTCTTTATTATCCTTGTTTATATTCATTTACTAATATTTAGGCAGTTATTCACGAGAAGCTTCGGAGTATTATACTATTTTGAATAACAAAGGTGTATATATTCTCAATTTTTAAATAAATAATGCAAGCGCATGAAAAATACAAATAAAAAAATAATTAATATTACCTTGGCGGTATTTTTGGCTATCTGGACAGTTTTACCATATCCCCAGCTGGTTTTAGCTGAAGAAGGTCCTTTGCCGACTGAATCAGCAGAGCAAGAGTTGGCGGACGAATTATCAGCTGAAGATATTGAGACAGAAGTAGAAGAAGAACCAGCAGATGAAGTTGATGTTGATACTGGTGATGCAGTAGTTTTGGTTGATGTAGAAAATAAAGTTAATACCAATGAAACAGAAGTAATAATAGACCCAGCGGACGCAGAACAAGAGGAAGAAGTAGATGAGTCAGAGGGTCTGGTATGCGATTTAGAGATTAATGATGAATCAGGATGTGAGGAATTAGATGAATGCAATGATGAGGGACAGGATTGTGGTATTGAAGCTGATAGTCAAGCAGAAAATGAAGATACTGGAGATGATAGTATTAATACTAGTGAAGTAGTAGATGAAGATAGTATAGAAATTACTAATGATAATGAGGCCGATGTTGATAATAATATATTAGGCGTAGGAAATAGCGGAGATAATATCGTTGACGACAATGAGGCAGATATAAATATTTCTACTGGAGAAGTTCAATTGATTAGCAATATATTTAATTTGATAAATTTTAATATTATTGGAACTGACTACATCAATGCGGCTTATAATTTGGTTGGCAGTATAGTTGGTGATTTAGATTTATCACGTTATTCTTTGGAAGAATTGGCTGAAGAAATTGATACCACGCCAGAATTTGTTGAATTTAAAGAAATGGTTGCTGAGAATGAAGATACTGGCGATGGCAGTGTTAATGAATCAAGTGTTATTGATAAAGATTCATTGGAGATTACCAATGATAACATAGCGGACGTTGATAATAATATTATTTTAAATGCCAATAGCGGTTTGAATGAAGCAATAGGTAATGATGGGAATGTAAAATTGGTTACAGGCAATATTTCAGTGGCTTCAAATTTGGTTAATATTGTAAATACAAATATTGTCGGCAATGGCTGGACTTTGGCTATCATAAATATTGTTGGTGAATGGGTAGGAGATTTGGTTTTACCTTCACTGACCAACTTAATCAAAAATCAGACTACAGATTTTTCAATTGGCTGTTATGAGATGTCAGGATGTATGAATGAGCTTGAATCCACGAATGCAAATACAGGTGATGATAGTATTAACAGATCAAACGCGACTAGTATAGACGAAACTGTAATATTAAACAATAACCAAGCCGAGGTAGAAAATAATATTGATATAATAGCAAACAGCGGTGGTAATGATGTGGCAGAAAATAATGGCAGTGTTGATGTTGAAACAGGTGAAGTAAATACTTTGAGCCAGACATACAATCAATTGAATACCAATATTATCGGTGGTGGCTGGGTTTTCGGCATAGTAAATGTACTTGGAAACTGGTTTGGTAATTTTTATGGTCAGCCAGACGAGGGCTTTTCTACAGAGCAGACTGGTAATTATTGGACCTTTGGCTATAATCCGTATGAATTGTTAGGTTTGAGTGATAATTCTGAGCAATTAGATAGTTTATCAGCTAGTAATGAAGATACTGGAGAAGATAGCGATAACACGGCGGAAGTGTTGGATATTAATTCCACAAAAATTACCAATAATAACCAGGCATCAGTAGAAAATAATGTAACTATTTTGGCAAATAGCGGAAGTAATTTAGTGGTAGGAAATAATGGCAATGTGAATATGCAGACAGGTGGTATCAACGCCATGTCCAATGTGATGAATATGATCAACACTAATATGATTGGTGATAATTGGACATTTGCTATTATCAATGTGCTTGGCGATTGGGAAGGGGATGTAAATTTCGGCAAGCCTGATTTATTTTTGAATGAAATTGCGGTGCCTGACCCAGAGCCGGCAATACCTGGCGGTTATATTGATTATTATCTGACAGTTACCAACAAAGGTGATGCGCCAGCTCATGATGTTGAATTGAAGGCTCATGTTGATGAAGAACTGGTGCAAGTAGTAGATACTGAAGATGGAACGCTTGAAGACGGTGTAGTATTATGGTTGGTAGATAAAATTGATATTGGCGAAATTTTGGTTAAACATTACCGGGCTAAAATACATGACTCGTCTGACGCTGGTGAAGAAGTAAAAAATCATGCTGAAGTATGGTCGGTAGAGAATGATAGAAATCCTGAAGACAACGTAGCTGATACCAAGGTGGTTATAAATAGCAGCGGTTTGCAAATAAATGGTTGGGGATTCCCAGTTTCTGGAATTGGCACAACCAATGACAAAACAGACAAGTATGATAATTCTGTATATACTAACCCAGTTTATAATCAATCTATTTCAGTAAACAAAACTAATGATACTACTGGAGTAGTTTATCGAAATCAAACTGTTAATTATTCAATCTTATTGCAGAACAAAAGCGATAAATCATTTTATGATGTGATAGTATTTGATGATTTATATGCGCCAGATGGCAGTATAGCCAATACGCAGAATTGGTCTTTGGGAGAGGTTCTGCCTGGAGAGGGTATTAGGATTAATTATAGTATTAATATTAGCGCCGAAGCGCTAGCTGGAGAATACGTCAATAAAGTTACGGTAGACGGGTTTGATGATATTGGGCGATATAGTATTTTTCCTTATGCTGAGAATAGTATTGAGGTATCAGATTTAGATGGAGCGGTAATTGGTCAGTATGTTGATATTGGATATCATTCACAAACTAATAAATATGTTGGCGAGGATTATGAACAAACAGTAGTAATCACAAATTTGGCAGCTGATGATATGCCAGTTGGAAAATTGGTTTTAACATACAGTGGAGAAGAAATAAGTATCAATGGAGATAATAGTGGTGGGGCAGTATTTGATGTGCCAGCGCTTGAATCCGGGAAAAGCGGTACAGTACAGTTTAAGATGAGCGCAGGTAAGGTTTTGACTGGAGCTTTACTGAATATTTATTATAATTCTTTGGGAAATACTGTGGCTTCATTGACAGCTAGTCATGATTTTATTAATCCAACTGACGCTGTTGAAGATTCACCAAGCGAAGAATATTTAGAAAGTATCGGCGTTATATCAGATTCAGAATCTGAAATTACAGAAGAACCAGAGGATAGAGATCCTCGTATTCTTGGCTATACAAAAAGTATCAATGATATATTTCCGCCACTTTCTCAAAGCGCCAAAGATTATTATATTTCCAGTGTTTTGGAGAATATGAATGCATGGTGGTTTATTTTACTGTTGTTATTGACAATAATATTATTTGAAATATATAGGCAGCAGCAAAAAGGAAATAAATTTGTCAAAAAGACATTTGGTTTTAGAATATTTTAATCTAAAGAATTCTCTGCAAGCAAACTGCGGGGTAGATATATGTGATACATAAACCCAGTTTAGGGAGTTTCCTAAACTGGGTTTATGTATGGTAAAGTTGCTTGAATATATAATTAATGCTAAATTTAGAATATAATTATTAAAGAGGAAAAATGAGGAGAGAACTATTTTTGAAAACATTGTTTTTGGCAGTGTTTTTATTTTTGTTTACTGCATTTATTGCAGTAGCTAATGCTCAAGAAGTAGTAATCAACGAAGTAGCTTGGATGGGCTCATCTCTAAGCACGGCTGATGAATGGATTGAGCTAAGAAATATGTCAGCTGATCCAATAGATTTAACTGGCTGGGAAATTAGTTGGGATGGTGGATTAATTAGCTTGTCAGGTATTATTTCCGCTAACGGATATTATTTATTGGAACGGACAGATGATAATAGTGTGCCAGGAATTGAGGCAGACTTAATTTTTACTGGTTCACTTGGTAATAGTGGAGAGGATTTATTACTTAAAGATTCTTTAGGAAGTGTGATTGATAGCGCGATGTTTTCCACTGGTTGGCCTTGGGGAGATAATTCAACCAAGCAAACCATGGAGCGTAAATGTTTGCCTGCGGGTGGACTTGATAGTGATTGGCAGACCAGTGAAAATGTAAATGGTACGCCAAGAGCAAGTAATAATTGCCAGATTGAATGCATAGCATTAGAAATAAGCCGTCAATGCGTGGCTGACTCGCAAGCTGAAGTTAATTATGAATATAATAATGAATCATGCGGTGAAGATTATAGCGAGATAATAGCGGATACTGAATGCGCGTGTTTATATTCTGATTGGGTTAGCGCTGAGTGCGTGGGTGATGGCAAAAGAAAACAAACCAGAATAGAAGAATCAGGGTTTGGGTATTGCATGGGAGAATTAGAGAGGGAAGTTGATGATGACACTTGTTTATTAAATAACAATACAATAGAGATAGCTGGCAGAGGTTGTTATTTATCAAATAATCATTGGCAATGCGCTGAAGGCGAGGTTAGCATTAGTGATTTAGTAATTAGTTTGAAGATTCACAAAATAGGGTTTGATGAAGAATTTGTAATCAATAAAAAGATTGATAAAAGAAATTTTTCTATATATTTGGCAAAATATCATAATAGAAGATTGAGAGTGATTATTAACAATTATAATGGCAATGTATTTTTAATCGGCAAAGGAGTATGGTTTTTGGGGAAAGTTAAGTAAAAATATTTTTGACTCATGTGATTAATCGCACGATTAATCACATGAGTGGTATAAAAAATGACTTGATTTATTTTAAATAATGGTATATATTGATAAAGCTACTTTTTTAGTAGTTTTTTATTAATAAACAGAATCATCGTCGCGGGGTAGAGTCCCGCGGTTGCGGGAGCAGCTCGCCAGACAATCCTTTAAGGATTGAGCGAGCGTTTCTTAAAGATTATCTATAGTTGTATCGTCGCGGGGTAGAGCAGTTGGCAGCTCGCCAGGCCCATAACCTGGAGGTCGCCGGTTCGAGTCCGGCCCCCGCTACCAAATTGTAAATTACTAATGGCTAATAACTAATAACTGATAACAAGTTTTATTTTGGTTATTAGTTATTAGCCATTTATTATTATGCACCAAGTATAGCAGGCTAGCTTCACCCTACAACAAGGCTACGGGTGACAGGCAGTCGGTTAGAGCGAGGGAATCATAATCCCGTGGCCGCGGGATCGGCGGTTCAATTTCATTTAATTATCAATAATATAAAAATTTGGCAGGGTAGCTCAGTCGGTTAGAGCGAGGGAATCATAACCCCTAGGTCGGCGGTTCAATCCCGCCCCCTGTCACCATCCTTCGCACTTGTGTGAAGGATGCCCGCTGATTTATCCGTCATAGCTTATGCGACGATGGAAGCCTTGGCGTAGGCTGGGCAGAATTAAGTTTTTGCTTTCTTGTTATATCATATGCTTCGGCTGGCACGCCACTGTGCTAAGAGTGGTTAAGTATCAAGTATAAAGTTTTGTGTTAGTTGTTTTGTGCTTAATATCTTATATTTAATACCTTATACTAACTTATGTTTCTTACAGTACACACAGCAGCAGCTGTAGCTATATCCCAGCAAGTGGCAAGTCCTTGGCTGGTTTTTTTGTTGGCTTTGCTATCTCATTTAATACTAGATTTTATTCCTCACGGGGATGAAGA
>DAOUWZ010000002.1 GCA_030666865.1 bacterium
AAACCAAGCGAATTTTATACATTCTCATTTTTCCTGATAAATGCGCCAAAATTTCATGACCGTTATCCAAAACAACTTTGAATGATCCGGCTGGAAGAAGCTCTTCTATTTCTCCCTCAATTTCAATAAAACCTTTTTTATTCTGAGTTATCTGTTGATCTGTTGAAGAATTATTTAATTTTTCATCTTGCGGTCTGTTTTCTTGTGCCATTTAAAATAAGCAATAATAAAATTCTAAGAAGATGTCTGAAAAATCGCTTTTGTATCAAAATTTGGGAATTGCAGTCAAAATGGACTTTTCGGACATCCTCTAAAGTAAAAAACTTACTAGAATTATTGTTTAATTAGTGTTTTTACACTTATACACAATTATTAATCCGTATTAAAAATTATACCAGATATTCAAGAAGTGTCAAGAAATTAACCCAAAATAATAAGTTATACTTATTATTTGCTAATATTATTATAAATTTACTCTAATACAGCCTTTATTCGACGCACGCCAGCGGAAGAAGCTTGCTCTTTGGTAATCTTAAAATGTCCAAGCTCTGATAAATTCTCAACATGCGGACCACCGCAAAGCTCACGACTAAAAAAATTATCGTCCTCGCCAACAGTATATACTTTTACTTTGTCGCCATACTTTTGCGTAAAAAGTCCTAAAGCTCCATTCGCTTTAGCTTCATCTACTGTCATTTCCGTAAAACTGACTGATAACTTTTTATCAATCTGCTCATTAACAATATTTTCTACCTGCTCTATTTCTTTAGGAGTCATTTTGGCTGGATGAGAAAAATCAAACCGCAATCGCTCGCCCGTAATATTTGATCCTTTTTGCGCCACATGATCGCCAAGCACCTTTCTGAGTGCCACATGTAATAAATGCGTAGTAGTATGTAATTTTTTTACTTCATCTGAATGATCTGCCAATCCACCAGAAAACTTTTGCTCGCTTCCTGCTTGAGATAACTCCTGATGTTTTTTAATCTCCTTTTCAAATTCCTCTTGATTTAAAACAAATCCTTTTTCTTCTGCTAATTCTTTAATCAGTTCAACCGGTATCCCATAAGTTGAATATAAATAAAATGCTTCTTTACCAGTAATGAGAGGATTTGGAAAATTTAGCTTTTCTTTTCTAGAGATACTCTGCACTTGCATACCTTCTTTACCTTGTTCATGTAAATACTTATCAAAATTCTGTTCCATAATTTTCTTAGCTTGTTTCGTGCCTGACTTTATAGCTTTTTTAAATTTTTCCTCCTCTACTGTTAATTCTGAAATTATTTTTTGCTCATTTCTTTTCAGCTCATCATAAACATCCCCTAAAGTATCAATTACTACTCTAGCTACCAAAAGCACAAATGAATCTGAAATACCCAATTCACGACCCTGACGAATAGCTGTTCGGATTAAACGCCTAACTACATAACCTTGATCAAGATTTGAAGGCATTACTCCCCGGTCATCTCCCATGATCATCACTGCTGCTCGGATATGATCAGTAATTATTCTAAATGCTTTATCATTTTTCTTATCAACTGCCAATTCTTTCACAGTGTCATAAATAGGTTTAATACTATCTACCTGATAAACATTACTAAAACCATTTAAAATCATTACTACTCGTTCCAGTCCCATACCAGTATCCACATTTTTCTGTTGTAGTGGCTCATATTTACCATCAGCAGTTTTGTTATACTGCATAAATACATCATTCCATATTTCCACCCAATTATCTGGGTCAGTACCTGGATTTGATTTTGTTGATGGCCTGCCTTGGCCAATCCAATAAAACATTTCACTATCTGGACCGCATGGTCCTGTTTGTCCAGCCGGACCCCACCAATTATCTTTTTTACCTAAATACGCAACTTTATGTTCAGGTATGCCAAGTGATTTCCAAACTTTAGCAGATTCTTGATCCCTGTCAGCGTCATCATCCCCAGCAAAAACAGTTACTGCTAATTTTTCAACTGAAATATCCAGCCATTTTGATGAAGTTAAAAATTCAAAACTATATTCAATTGCTTGTTTTTTGAAATATTCACCAAAACTCCAATTACCCAGCATTTCAAAAAATGTCAGATGACCAATATCACCCACCTCTTCAATATCCCCAGTGCGAATACATTTTTGATAATTAACCAGTTTATTTCCGCTAGGGTGCTTTTCTCCCAACAAAAAAGGCACCAATGGATGCATTCCCGAGGTAGTAAACAAAACAGTCGGATCATTTTCCGGAATCAAAGAAGCGCCATCAATCACCGTATGACCCTTGGCTTTAAAAAAATCTAAATATTTTTGTCGTAATTCTTCAGTGGTAATCATATATTTTTTGTTACGTAGCATGCTACGTAACAAAATTTATTTAAATAATTATTTTAATAAATATTTAATCCTTGAGTTAAATAATTACTATATGTTACATGTTATATGTTTCATATTGTATGATTAGATTATAATTTTTTTTCCTTGTTTTGGCAAATATTATTAATTAAATAAGGGTCTGATAAAAACAACTACCAGACCCTCTTAATACCCCTTCATTAGAACTCCTTTCAATTAATTTCCAGATATAATCTGGGGTATTTACCCTTTAAAACTAATAATCTTTTCGCCCCAGGCCGCAACCGAGGGAACCCCCTCCACAATCCTTGTCAGGTTTTACGCTTCAAACATCCTTATTGCTACGAATTAATTACTAACTTCAGGGATTTTAATTATATTGTTAAATTTCACTTTATTTATTATATTCATAATATATTTATTTTCTTGTTTTGGCAAAAAAAAGGGAAAAGCCCTTTTGAGTTATGTGATCGGCTAATTATCACCTCAAAATGATTTTTCCCTTTTTGTGTAATCGCCCGTTCTAATTAGCCATAAAATTTACAATCTCGCCGGGAGCGCGACCCCCAGCACGCTGAAATACATTTCCGCCATTCTGCAGTCCCATCTCATTGCTTGTACTTGTAGCTGAAGCTACCATCTGTAAAACGCTGATCGGCAATATTGCCGAACAGGTTAATTGGGTAAACATACCCTACCTCCTTTGGTTAATTGTACAATGAACCACTTTGCACTTATGTGCTTTTTTATTATAACAAACATCTTTCAAATTTTAAATAGTAAATTATAAATTTTAATTAAGCGGTTAGTAAAAACCGGATTTATATTGTTTAAGCCGTAGTGACAGAGCAGTGCTCTGTCACTACATGTAAATAAAAATTTACACAAAAAAATACGGGCTGCTTTCCAAATTATAAATAATCTGTAATCGCTAGCCCGTCTATGGGTTGTTGCCGGCAAGACAATTTTCAGGGACTGTTTAAGTTACCAGTATGTAAAGGTCTATTAGGCGAAAATTTTTCTTCTCACAGTGGGTTTCCCCAGCATCTGGTACAGCTTAATTTACATAAAAATTTAAGCTGTGACGATGTAATTCGTAGAGCCACGAATATGATATATCAATTGCCGCTCCTACGATCCGGTGATTCACAATTTTTATTTTTTACTTTCCATGTCCAAGAGAGGATTTAAAATCCGCAAATAAATTTGGCGGATATACCGTATTGTATTAATATTTTTTTATTTTCTAGACCCCTGCCTCCCGCCTGCCATTGCCTGACGGCTTCAGCCTATGGCGGGCAGGTCGCAGGGGTGACAAAGTGGAATTAATACAGAATGATAAATAATTATAAAAAAAGAGAGCTAAGGCTCTTTTATCTATTAAAAATTGATAAAAAAGCGTTAGCTCGGAAAATTGAAATATCAGCCGGAAGGGGCCATCAGCAGGATAATTTTACTTGACAATATATGTAACCTCTGATGCCAGCAATTGCCGGCTGATAAAATTAAAATTGTTAAGTTACGATAAAATTAGTTGAAAACCAAGGGCCAGGAGGGCAGATATAAGGATAAAGAATCTTAAAATCCTGGCCACTCAATTTTCAACGATCCACATGTAAGAGCTTAAAATATAACATTTATATAAAATTAGTCAATTCATTTCTGTGGATAAAAAAACCCGGGTAAATATAACTCAAATGGGATTTAAATATTTAAATAGTCGATAAAAAAACAAATTTAAAAAGCCCCATTGCTGAGGCTTTTCTCCAATTTAAAACTTCTCCCGGTTTCAATCGCTCTGCTCTGCCGTTGAACTTATCAATAAATGTGATAAGTTAGTCAGGTTAAAAAGGTTGGTTGCAAAATTCATTGCATTCATTTTGGCATTCATTTTGGGCTCCTTTAGAGTCCAATATGTATGTGAACTTATTCATATACATATTTATACTTGTGAGATTCCGGATAGCCCTCCGCTTCGCTTCGTAGCTTCCGGAATGACAATAATCAATAAATACCTCTAAAACCTAACACCTAAAAACTACAACCTACTGAATAATTCCCCCGCCCAAACAAACATCCCTATCATACAATACCAAACTTTGCCCTGGCGTTACAGCTCTTTGCGATTCTTTGAAAATAACTTTAATTGATTCATTCTTTTTCTCCCAAATAACTTCACATTCTTGATCTTGTTGACGGTATCTAATTTTAGCTTTGAGTTTAACACTCTTATCCCCACTTTTATCTAAGAACGAGGCGTCATTAATCCAAGTTAAGTCATTAGCAATTAATTCCTGCTTAAAAAGTAAAGGATTATAATTACCTTTAACAACATATAGTTCATTTTTAGCTAAATCTTTATCAGCTACATACAAAGGCAAGCCAGTTCCACCAACATTCATTCCCTTGCGCTGACCAATAGTATACCAAGACAGACCTTCATGCTTGCCAACTACTTTCCCAGAATCCAAGTCAATAATCTTGCCTGGCGTATCTTTGATGTACTGAGATAAAAATTGCCGCAAATCAACTTCGCCAATAAAACAAATACCTTGAGAATCTTTTTTATTTTTGGTTGATAATTTTAGCTTGGCGGCAATTTTTCTAATTTCTGGTTTAGTATATTCACCAATTGGAAATAAAGTTTTTTGCAAAGCTTGCTGCGAAATAGCATAAAGAAAATAAGACTGATCTTTGTTTTGATCCACTCCTTTTAATAACTCAAATTTATTATCTCGGGTTTGGCGCTGGCAGGCATAATGCCCAGTAGCAATATAATCAGCCCCTAGCTCCATAGCTTTATTCAAAAACTCTTTAAATTTTATTTCTTTGTTGCACATAATATCAGGATTTGGCGTTCGGCCAGCTTGATATTCTTTGAAAAAATAGTCCAAAACCCGATTTTTATACTCTTGCTCAAAATTGAAAGTATAAATAGGAATATCAAGCTTAGCCGCCACTCTTCTAGCATCGCGCTGATCTTCTTCCCACGGACAATAACCATCCTTCAAAGCAAAATCATCAGACCAATTTTTCATAAACACTCCAATAACATCATAACCTTGCTTTTTGAGCAAAGCCGCCGCAACAGATGAATCAACTCCCCCTGACATTCCGACTACTACTTTTTGTTTCTTATGCTTAAATAAACCCATAACAACTAATAACTATTTATAAAATTTAATATTCTTTTTGGCCAAATCATATCCATCATGAATTATTTGTTTACTCTTATGAAAATCATAAACAGCTATTTTTGAATTATCATACTGAATATATATTTTATGCGACAGGGATTTCAACTCTTTCTGATATCTGGACATAGTATAAAGCTTAACAGTCCTTTCCATTACATCCCACAATCTTTGTGAATGTTTTTTATTCTGATTATGCCAGTCACCAACATAATAAGGATTGATAATTACGATGTCTCTTACTTTGTGATGGATTACTTGATTAATTGGCAAATTATTTATAACCCCTCCATCTACCAACATTCTGCTCTTATAACAGTAAGGCAAGAATATAACAGGTAAATTCATTGAAGCCCTGATTGCTGGCACAATTTTTCCTTTGGTAAAAACTACTTCTTCACCAGTATTAAAATCGGTAGCATTTATTTTTAACTGGGTATCTAAATCTTCAAATTTAAGATTACCAAAAATATTTTCAAGAAATGTCTGAAATTTTTCACCACGAATAAACCCGCCTTTACTAAGTAAATCAATATCCAAAAATTTTCTAACCCTAAATGCAACCAATATTTTTTCAATTTCCTTAAATGTCATACCGCTAGCGTAAAATGCTCCTATGATAGCACCCATTGAAGTACCGGCAATAACTTTCGGCTTGACATTATTTTCTTCAAACCACTGTAATACACCAGCATGTATTAATCCCCGAGCGCTACCGCCTCCTAATACCAAAGCAAAATTTTTATCTTTAATCATAAATTTAAAAAGCAAACATGCTAAATAATATTAAACCTAAAACTATCCGATAAACAATAAACCATTTTAAATTTCCTTTTTCTAAAATCTTTAAAAGCCAATAAATAGCCACCAAACCAGACAAAAAACTTACCAATAAACCAACTGACAACTGTATATAATTTTCACCAACTCCTGTTTTTATCAATTCTAGAAAACTCATCAATCCAGCTGTGGCAATCAAAGGCACACTCATCAAAAAACTAAACCTGGCAGCTGTTTTTCTATCTATTCCTTGGAATAAAGCTGCGGTGATTGTAATTCCGCTTCTGGAAGTTCCTGGTATCAGAGCAAATACTTGCGCTAAACCGATAATTAATGAATGATACCAAGTCATTTTTTCAATCCGATCTCTTTTCTTTTTCCAAGCTTCAATCCGAATATCAGCCCAAGCCATTACCAAACCCCAAAATATCAAATTGAAAATAACTATCAAAATAGAACGAAATGATGTTTCTATATAATCACTAAAAAAATATCCCACAATCCCAGCGGGGATAATACCAATTAATATCAATGATAAAATATGCCTGCCGGCTTTGTCATTTTTATCGGTTACACTTCTGCCTAGTCTCAAAATATCTTTGCGAAAATAAATCAACACTGCTAATAATGTGCCTAAATGTAAAAATGCATCAAATGCCAAGCCCAAATCAGGCCACCACGAAAAGTACTGCACCAATAATAAATGTCCAGATGATGAGATTGGTAAAAATTCTGTCAGGCCTTGAACCAGACCCATAAATATCGCTTGAATCATGCTGTCCAAATTTTAGTTTATAACTTGCCTCTACCTACCGGCATACAGGGGTTTTAGTGATTAATTCTAAATTTGATTCTCTTATTACTAACACCTACTAATGTTTGATACCAGACTTAGCATCACTTAAAATCTGTTTTTCTAAATCACTAATAATAGTTGTGATTGGCAAATTTTTTTCTTTTATATCCTTCAATTCTGCTCGAATCCTCTGTAAACTAAGTCCTTCTTTATGAACTTCCATAACTGTTGGCATAAAAGTTAGCATTTCAGATGACGAATACCCTATTTCAAAAGCATCTCTTAAAACCTCTCTGACAAACCCATTATCTTCCAAAATCAAATCAGGTACTCTATCTTTATCCCCACCGGCTAATTCTAATAATATCTCGGCTTCATCTTGAACAAATCTACCTTCACGGGTCTCTGCTCTTGGTAGATAAGAATACTCATGCTCTAATATCATATATATTATTTAATAATAAATACTCTATTTTTTTCCAATGATTTCAAAGCTAAATTTATCCTATCTTGACTTTGCGCGTAAAGCGTAAATAACTTATCATGATTTTTTACCTTTTGCTTGTAATAGGCATGTAAATGAATACCAGCAATTTTTTCATTTGGAGCGCCTAAATTAATACAGATTTCATTGATAGCTTTATTATTTACTTCTTTAATTATACCTGACTTCTTAGCATGGATCTCATAATTCAAAGCTCCGATTGCTACTGCGTCGGAATCAATATTTGCTTTTCCACCCTGAGCATTAATTATTTTTTTCATTTGTTTGTCAGCTGCTCCGCTTTTTAATTGATCCAAAGCAATTTTTTCACCCTGACCCGATCCACAATATTTAGCCAATTCCAATAAATGTCCAGCCAATTTTACAGATTTTTTTTCTAAATCAACCGGACGCAAATCTTTCTGCTGTATTACTCGTAAAACATCCCTAGCTTCCAGAGCTGGTCCTATCCCCCGACCAATTGGTTCAAAAGCCGGAGTCCTAATTATTTTTACTTTCATACCAAACTTCTTTCCTAAATATAAAAATTTTTGTTCAATTTCATCAGCAAATTTCTTTTTAGGAATCTTGGTTGTTGATCCAACTGGTAAATCAAGCACCAAATAATCTATTCCCATTGCCACCTTTTTAGCCATAATAGAAACTATCATCTTGTCATAAGGTTCTATCCCAAGCGGTCTCGTTAATCTGACAATCTTATCATCCGCCGGCGCTAAATTGACTGCTCCGCCCCAAACCATACAACCTTTAGCCTCTTTAACAATCTTTTTAATTTTTTTCATAGAAAATGAAACTGGCGCCAATACTTCCATAGTATCAGAAGTGCCTGATGGAGATGTTATTGCCCGACTTGATGTTTTTGGTATATAGAGCCCTAAGCTGGCAATAATTGGTACTACAACCATAGTTGTCCTATTTCCCGGTAATCCGCCAACTGAATGCTTGTCAACAGCTTTAACTGGCAAATTCAACATTTCTCCAGTTTCAGCTACTGCTTTAGAAGTATAATAAAGCTCTTCCATAGAATACTCTCGATTATAACTAGAGGCCACATAATATGTCGTTTCAATCTCTGACAGACGATCATCAACTATATCCTTGATAATTGAATAAATCTCATCATACTCAAGCGGTTTACCAAATAATTGCTTGCGAATTGCCTGAATTGACGGTGGTCTGGAAATAAGATCAACTTCTACGATGTCACCGCTGTCAATCTTAGCATTCTTGGCAAATAATTCTTTGAATAATCCAATCTCCCCTGGCTTTACTTTTGAAGTGGTCGTTCTGATTTCCGCTACCCGACGGAGTTTACTATTCCAAGTCAATTGCACCCTATCACCTGGCATTACTCCATAATACTGCGCCTCTTTTTCATTGATAACTACTACTGCTTCATGACCAGTGGAAAAATCTAGTTTCTTTGAATGTAAAAAAAATGACATAAATTTAATAAATTTTTAATTTTGTAATTTTTAATTTTGAATACTGCATATTAATAAAACTAATTCTTAACATCCTGCCAATATTCAATTGCCTTTTTCAATTCTGGTCTATTCCTAGCATATTTTTTCAAAGGAGCGCCAATAGAAGCGCCTTCAACTGCATTCCGTGCCGCTACTGCCCCAGCATATGAACCATCAGGATGTCCATGGATACCGCCACCAAAGTTTATGATCAAATCTGTTCCAAGTATTTTTATTAAAGACTCAGCCAGATATGGATGCAATCCACCAGAAGCAATTGGCATAGTCGGTTTGATATTTGACCAGTCAGATTTTAGATAATCAATTTCACCGGCATCTTCTTTGAGAAAATCATTAATCGTATCAACTTCATGAGCAGTGCCTTCCATTTTTCCAACTACTGTACCAGTATGCAATTGATCAATTCCCGCTAATCTTGATAGCTTAGCTAGTACCAACATACTCATTCCTTGATCAGTCAATTTAGTAAACATACTATGACCAGCCCGATGCCCATGCATAATAAGCCCTAAATTTTGTTTGCGGATAAATTGGACAGCTGAAAATCCCATTGCCACTATATCAACCATTATTACTTTTCCACCTTGCTTTTTAACATATTTTGCCCGTTCAAAAGCCAAATCAGCTGGTCCGGTAATATTGAAAACAAAAACCTTTTTTTCACCAGTCTCTTTTTCTACTTTTCCCTTGGTTTTTAATATAATTTTTACTCTTTTCTTAAAATTGTTGAATGACATTGAAGTAAGGTTTTCATCATCTTTGATAATATCCACGCCACCGCGCCAAGTGTCATAAGCCACCCGAGCTGTTTGACTAGGGCTTAAACCTACTTTTGGCTTAATAATACTACCAACCAAAGCACGCTGTTTTACTTTTAATATTTTTCTTATTCCCTTAATACCGTGATGGGGCCCTGGAAAACTATCAATATATTTTTTAGGAAATTCTATATCTTCTAGTCTTAATTTATCAACTATTTTCATACTAAAAATATTTCCGCCTAAAAATGATAATAACTGTGGTAAATTACCAAGCTCGGCCAATGCTAGTGGATAAGCAATTTTGATAAATTTTCTTTTTTGATCAACTTTAAATATATGCGGTTGTAATTTATTCTTAACCGCTGGTGACAATGTCTCCAAATGCGTCCATGTACCAATTGAAGATTCTCCGGCAATTGCTTGAGCCACTGTAGTAAATTTTTCACTTTTAGCCGGCTGAACCCGGTAAGTGACAATAAACTCTTTTCGTAAATTTGGTTTATATTTAAGATCTATAAAACCAACATAAGAACTAGTAAATTTCTTTTTAGTCATACAATAGTATTAAGTATAAAGTATTATGTATTAAATAATTTCTAATTAATTTATTTATATTTTAATGATTTAACTAAACTGAAGCGTCCCGTTAGATATTATAAACAGATCCGCTACATATTAATACTATCTTAAATAATCAGTATAACGGAAGCTACAACCTACAAACTAAAACCTAAACCTGCATCCATGAATAATTATTTTTAATTATTTTTTTAACATCCTTTGGCTTGATAATACCAAACTCTGTCACTATCCCGGTAATAAATTTTGGTGGCACCACATCAAAAGCAAAATTCAGTATTTTTACTCCCTTGGGGACCTTGGGCCAAACTTCTTTATCACTTCTGGTTTCAATTTCAATAATTCCATCGGTATCATACTTTAATAAATTTCCAAAAATATATAAAGGCACCTTATTCAAATAAGCAGACGCTGCTATATCATAACTGCCAATTTTATTTAAAACTGAACCATTGGGCAGGATTGCGTCAGCGCCAATAAAAATCTGATCTATCATTAAATCCTTGCCAGAATATTCGGATATCAAAAATCCGCTGGCACTATCTGGTATTTGTGTCACTTTTATTTTAGCTTTAGCTAAATTTCTGGCGGTAATCCGGCCTTGGAAAAGTGGTCTAGTTTCATCAGCGAACACTTGAAACTTTTTGCCTTTTTGCTTGGCAGTAATTAATATGCTTTCAACAGTTGATGAATGGCAATGTGTCAAGATATTCTGATTATTCTTTACCAATTTATAGCCAATATTTTTTATTTTTGCTCTATTGCTATCAATCAACTCTTCATAAAAATTCAAAGTATCATTTACTACTCCAACAAAATTCTCACTACCTGCGCGATCAGCTAATTCCAATTGTTGCCTAACCAGCTTTAGGGCATTTTGCGCTGATGGCTCAGTCGGCCGCGCAAAAGCCAGTTTGTCAGCAACTTGATAAAATTCTTTAAGCCACTTTTTTTTATCTAAGTCCCGCGGACGCGGGATCACCCGGCTATGATATTTCATTCCTTGCAAAACAGCTTTAACTACGGCATGCGCTCCTTGAATCCGCAGGGATTTAATATCTTTTATTAATTTGTTGATGGTTTTATTCATAGACTAATTATATCACAAAACACTGTTCTTCATGTAAACAGTGCTGTAATGTATTGCGTATATATCTATTCATTTGACTAAATTATGACACTATATTAAATTATCTAGTCAACGTGACTATAGTACATGAGAATCAACATACAAATTTGTTATTCTGTTGATCCATAAATATTGGTTTACATTATTCTAATTTCTCCATAAAATCTTAAATTTCACTTAACTGAATAAATTATTAAAAATTAAAACTTAATAATCTCCCCTGGATGAACAAGAGGTCCGTCTTCATCATCATCTTTATCTTGAGTTTGAACTTTATTTTGAAATTTATCTTCAGATTTATCAGCTATTTTTTCTTCAGGTTGAGTTTTGGCAGTCAAAATTGTTTTTTGCTCTGCTGATTTTTCAGCTACTTCTGGAACAATGACCTTGACTAACTTTTCTTCTTCAACTGGCTCGCCTTTTTTATTACTAACATTTTTATTGGTCACACTAGAGAGGGCTTCTGATAAAGATATCTCAGCTGGAGTTGGCGGAATGACTTCTTCAACTACTACTTTTTTTTTAGGTGCTTCTTCTATTTCAGGAACTTTAATAATCGGCTGTTTATTTTTTATTTGCCCTTTAACTTTAAATTTACTTGTATCAAGTTTTTTTTGTTTATAAAGACTTAAACAATCAGGACAAAATACTGGACGCACACCATCAGGTTTAAATTTAACTTTTATATCTTTATTGCAGTTTGAACATTTTGCCATTATTCCAGAATCATCTTTGGCTTCAGTTTTAATAAATGTAGGCCTCTTCTTAGCTGGTTTAACATCAGTGTCTACGCTATCATCTTGCTTCACTAATTCTCCATTTTCCTGATGAAACCCAGCCCACCTGGCAATTTTATCTTCAATTATTTCCCTTTTCTGTCCATATCTTTCTCTGGACACTTTAATAATTTTATCTTCATTGCCCTCATTTGTTTCAAATGGATATAGTGTGGTAGCAGAAAAAGGGCTGGAAGCCACACCATCAATCATCAACTTCAAATAAACATCATATTTTGTCAGATTAACCAAATCAGTTTCATCAAAAGTAGGGGTAAATTCTTTGGCCAAAAATTCAGCATCATCAGCGCCTACTCTAAAGGTAACTAAAGTGCCAACATTGCCAAATACTGCATCACGAACTCTGGTTGAATCAGCGGTAGTCAGCTGAGCAATGTATTGATGTGCAATAATCAGATTTAGCTTATATTTTCTAGCTTCTGATAAAATATCAGCAAAAGAGTTGGTAACAAAATTTTGAAATTCATCAACATACAAATAAAAATCCTCGCGATCATCTTCTGGAATATCTACCCTGCCCATCGCTGCCATTTGAATTTTGGTAATCATCATCGCGCCCAAGAGAGCTGAAGAATCTTCACCAATCCTGCCTTTGGATAAATTCAAAAATAATATTTTCTTATTATCCATAATGTCCCGAATATCAATAGCTGATTTTACTTGGCCGATAATATTTCGAATAAGCGACAATGATAAAAACTGGCCAACCTTGTTTTGGATTGGTGAAGCTGCTTCAACTTGAAACTGTTGATTGTATTTTGGATATTCTTGAGTCCAAAAAGATTTTACTACTGGGTCTCTAGTCTTATCTATTACTTTTTTTCGATATTCTTTGTCAACCAAAATTCTGGTAACACCAAGTAGGGTGGCTCCAGGAAAATCAAGTAAAGCCAGAATAGCATTTCTAAGCAAATACTCAAGCCGAGGTCCCCATGAATCTGCCCATAACTTCTTAAAAATTCCAATCAGCCCGGAAGCAACTAAATTTTTTTGATGAGGATCGTCAACTGATTCCAAAATATTAAAAGCAATTGGATAATCAACATCCGCAGGATTAAAATAAACAACATCATTAATTCTTTCTGGTGGTACAGCTGATAATAATTCTTCAACACTATCTCCATGTGGATCAATAAAAGCAACTCCTTTGCCATTTTTAATATCTTGAATCGCCATATTTTTCAAAATCTCTGACTTTCCCATGCCCGTTTTACCGATAACATAAGTGTGGCGACGGCGGTCGTCAGTTTTGATGCCAAATTCTCGACTTTGATTCCGAAAATTTGTTTTGGCAAAATAATTTATATCTGGATTGAATTTCATATCTAAAAAGGTAAATTATCGGGCGGAGTGTCTTTTTTCTCAGTAACTGGCTCCTTTGGTAATACTACTTGAACAGCAGGTTTATCATGAACTTGAATAACCTGATCTTGCTGCAGGGACTTTTGAATATCACTTTGTAATTTATTATCATCGAAATTATTTGTTTCTGCTACTACTGTTTGATCAACGAACTCACTTTCTTTAATTTCTACATCAGGAACATCTACTAAATCCATTTGAATATCTGTTGGCAAACGTGAAGGTGGTTCAGACCGCTTACTTTCTGTTATTTTAAGCATAGGAGTCTTAATATTCAAATCTGGAAAATGATATAGAGTGGCCAGTTCCTCAATATTCAAAATAAATGGTTTAGCGCCAAAAATTTTATCAGCCTGACGATTCTTATATGCTTTAAAAATTCTAGTTTGTCGTTTAGCAAGCCTCTTTTCTACTCTGACATAATCAACATTGGTAACCGTGGTTTTAACCTTGGTTAAATAATTCATATTTAAAGTATTAAATTGATTTATAGCTCCAATTACTGGAATAACACCTTTTGATTTATTAAATAATTCTTTGCGAGCAACATAAATCAATCTGCACTTAACAAAAAAACCAGTTTTAGACATTTTTTCTTCTATGCCACTGACCACATCCTTTTGTCCAGCAGTTAAATATAACAATTTATTAGGAGCATCATTTTTAACCTCACTTTTCACATCAGCGCTGCCCTCCGCTTGAACCACTAAAGTATCGCCCAAAAATTTCATAAAAGATAAAAATGGATAAGTAATATAATAACCAATATCTTTTTTAGCTTCAAGTTTTTCACCAATAATCTTCTTCACTTCGTCTTCTGATTTCTTTTTCCATTTGTCATTTATTGGGGTAATAATCCATTGCAACCAAATATTTTCCCCTGGTCCAATTCGAGCCATAACTTCCAAAAGCGATGCCATCGGATCTTTAAACTCTTGCGAAAGTGAATGTTCAAATTTAGGATAGGTTTTCAAAGGATAACAATCAGCTTCCCCAAGCTTAAAGTCACTCCCCCACAAATTATGTGTTTCATTTGGATAATTATCTGGAATAAAAGCTGTATAATCTTCCACTTCTACTATTTCTGCTTCCGGATATTGGGCATAAAAAGCAGCCTCAACAACATCACGATAATTTTCTGGTAATCGAATCAAAAATTGGACATAACCTTCCAAACTAACAATTTCCATGCTCACGGACAGCTGGAATTTCCCCAACCAATATTTTTCATACAAATTTGCTCCGGTCAAAGTACCAGACAGGGTAGAAAAAATATGTTCAACTGCTTTCGGTGATTGTTCATTATTCTTGGGAATATCAATAGCTAGCATAATAAAGCCAATACCATCTAAATATTTCTTTTTCCTGCTAGGCAGCCAAAACCAGCTAATAAATATTTTGAACGCACCTATCACTAATAACAAAATTAAAACTCCAGCCAAAATTTTGAGCACGAGCATCACTAAATCAGTATTCAGATTTAAAAATGAAAGATCAATTACCATAATTAACCGGTCTATTAATCGTTTAATTGATAAGTATTATCCTCTAGTTTATTGAATTTCTCTTTATTCATAAGAGAAAGTATGATAGTTGTTTTCTTAACAATTCTTTTTTTCAAAACTTCATCTATAATCTCGTCCCGACTTAAAGGTCTATCCGACCTCTCTAGTATTTCTACAATTACATCAGATACAATACCAGGTTTATAACCCCATTCTTTCAAAGCATAAATACCTCGTCCTACCAGTACGTATCTAGAATGGTCTAAAATCAATTCATTATGAATAGTGGCCGGATGAGCTTTTTTACCGTCAAATTTAGTTTCATTAATTTTTTCAGAAATTTTCCTAAAATGTAATGGCTTTTCATTATGCTTAAGAATTAAATAAATCTTATCATTCATACGTTTAGGAGTGATAAGATTCCATTTGACAAGTCCCCAGTAATTAAAAGGATTCTGTTTTAATTTCTTTGATATTTTTATGTAAGATAAAAATATTTCCTTATCGATTTTACTTTCGTACAAAGAAAATTCATCTGTTTTTTGAAAATTTCTCCAAAATTCATCAAAACTCAAAATTTCACCGACTTCTTTCATTAAATCTTCTGCTCTGGCCAATACCTTATATAAAATTTCTACATCAAAATCAGTCAATCTCAGACTCGGTTTAATCTTAACAGATTCTGAAATGCTGATAAACCTGTCTCTGATCAAATTTAAAAAGAATAAAATATAATTATCAGTTACTCTTTCATACACACTTTCCTTAATCTTTGCCACTAAATCATTTTCTTCAATTACCCCGCCTTGTTCTTTGATAATCTGTTCAACAACATTTAAAGAATGAGTGTATTCTTCCTCATTCTTAAGCTGTTCTTTTAGAGCCTTTATTCCTGAAGCTTCAATCTGTCTCACCCTTTCTCTGGTAATATTATATTCTCTGCCAATTTCCTCTAAAGTTCTTTTTTTATCATCCTCAATCAAGCCGTGCCGCAAAAATAAAACATTTTTATCACGTTTAGATAAAATCTCTAATAAATTATCCACAGTAACCTTTGGATTAAATTGTGCTTGTTCTTCTTTGATTTGCGTTGCAATAACCCGGTCCAAGATTGAATTATTATCTTGTGTCATGATTTTCTGTATTAATTAATTAACAACATTTTTAGTATACCAAATATTTGCATTATTGTCAAATATTGTTAATAACTAATACTAAAATGCTTACAAAATTCTTTTATAAGCATTTAACTTAATAAATATGTAATATTTTAACTATTATTAAAACCCTGCCATAAACTGACAAGGCGATATTTTATTAAATATTAAGATAATAATCCTCTACAATCTCAATTATTTTAATCTTTTTATCAAATCTTCCCTATTTCTAAAAAATAACTTAGCTTGTTTATTAATAATCTCTTCAGACTCTTCGTAGCTATAATCAAGAGTCTCTTTAATATACGAAGCTACTCTGGCAAAATACAAAGATTTAAAAGCCTCAATCACTTTAAGATTATAATGAGACTTATAATAATATAATAAACTATCAAATACAATTTTCTGCCATAATCCACTGTCAATTTTCATATTACCAACTCCCATCAATTTCTTAACTTCTTTATTAATCATCGGGGTAAGCATTCTATTTATAACATTCTGATGCTCAGTAAAATAATTCAAAGCTGTCAATTTAATATCCTTATAATCTATGCTTAAACCCTGCGGTTCACTATGATAACCATTACTAATTATTGGAATTTTATTTAGCTTAAAATTCTGTTGCCAAGCTTTTTTTTCATGCAATATGTTTTTAAAAAGTGTAGAAATCACTTCGGTAAACATAATTCCAAGTTTAGGCGCTGATGGTTTATGTATTTTTGAACCCAAAATTACTTGACCAACTTTAAAATTTCCAAAAACAGCGTGCATGGTCATAAATATATCAATGCCAAATTGATAAGTATTAGGATGCCACCTGCGACTTAACCAATATTCATTCAAAGTATCTGAAAAAGCAAAATCACCCGCAATCGGTTGTCTAATATCATAACCTAAAATACCATACAACAACGGGTAACAAATAAAATTAGTTATAGTGCCGTCATATTCATTTCGGCTATACAAAGGCAAAATATATTCATACCCATCCAATATCGGGGCAATCATCTTTTCTACCCATTCTGGTGATATACTTCTCAAATCAGCATCTACCACCAAAACCGCTTTGGCTTTCTGTTTTTTTACTTCCTTAAAAAGATTATAAAAATTATTTCCTTTACCAACAATTTTTGGCGGAGTTGTAATATATTTCTTGATGGTTTTTGTCTTGGTTTCCAAAAATGCTGACTTAGTTCCATCTGGAGAATTGTTATCTACATTTATAATCAAACTTTTGTATTCAGGAAAAAATTTCTTCAATCCCCAATCAACTTGCTGAGTAACAAAACTGATATTATCAGCCTCATTCAAAGACGGGATACCGACAATAACATCGTATCCTTCTTTTTTGGATTTATTCATTTTTTTTGGCATGATTTTTGAAAATTTTATTTTTATACAGTAACTGATTGGATGGTTACAAAACTTCTTTGTGACAATCTCAATCTTTATTTTTTTTCTTAAAAATTGATCGGAGCGCCAATAAACCAGCGGCTACACTCAATCCAGTCCATAATTTCTTTTTTGTTTCTGGTTCAAGTGAATTATATTTATCTTTTACTTTGCGAATTTCTTCCTTCACTTCTTCTGATACCTTTTCAACTCCATTCCCAATTTTATCTAACGTATCATTAGAACAGCGCTTTTTTTCATTTTCATTTTTTGTTGTCATAATTTTATTTTTAACTCCTATATATTAATTATATTCTTCATAAAACGTAAATACAATATCAAATAATAATTATTTTTTGACTAATATTAGCCCAACTTTACTCCCAATTGGCTTATCCCCAGTCCAATCATGTATTGAGTTCATTAATACATCTATTTTATACACAAAATCTTGCCCTCTCTTCGTCCCTGGATCATTAGTAATAACCATTTTATCAGTATAACCCTTAATTACCAACATATGATACAAAGGTCCAGGAGTACGAAAATATGGATTACCAAGCTCACGTCCAGCCGCTGGTATTATAACTGGATATTCCCTACTGATGTATTTTTTTATCTTTTCATAATTTAAATCTTCAATTATGACAAAATCATAACCCAAATATTTTTGAGCCATTTCACCAATTTCATTGATATTCAAATCCTTATGTTCGCCAAAATATTCCATTTGCCACGCAACCATTTCATCAATCTCTTTTTTGATGTCAATTGTTTCAATATCTTCACCTTGCAAATAATAATGAACCATCAAAAGCGATGCTTCTTCACAGGCTTCTTTATAAGGCATTGACCAGTCCGCATCTGGCGCCTGCACAGTAAATGGGACTGATAAATTAAACTCAACTGGAATAATATCAAGGTCGTCATCTTTTTCATAAATTTTATTTTCATCAATAATTATTTCTGACGCTACTATGACATCATCTATTTCTTCTTCAATGTTTGGATTGACTATTTCATTTGGCAAATTAATTTTATACAATTTATTTTTTATATCATCAGATTTATATAAATAAAAAATTACTATTATCCCGGCTAATAATAGTATTAAAAATTTTAAAAAATTCCTTTTATTTTTCATCCCCCAAATATTTAAAACAAATCACTTTCTTACCACTAATAATTTCTGGCTTAAGCCAAATATCAATTTTCTTGACCCATAAATTATTGTCACCATACAAAGCCCGATGCGCCACCATCTCTTCCAAAGTGTGGCTATCATGCGCCACCTCAATAACTTCGTACTTATTTCCTTTGTAATGCTCATATAAACCTAATTTTATATTCTTAGCTTTACTTGAAAAATTAACTTCTTTCATATTGTTTACTTTTTAAATAATATATTGCGCCATACAAGCCACTCCTATCCCCCAATTCAGCTTTTTTTATTTGAGGAATTAATTTCATTTCATGCCACTTTTTTAAATTTGAATTGATATCTGGCAAATTAATATATTTACTTTCCATCGCTCCTCCTCCTAATATAATAATATCTGGCGACCAAAAAACTATTACATTGTGAATGCCATAACTCAATTTATTTATTGCTTGTTGCCAAATTTTTTTATTTTTAACTTTGGAAATATCCTTATTATATCTTCTGCTAAAGCCGATCCCAGAAACATACGACTCCAACACACCAGCAACTGGATAATTTGCTAATTCTTTATCACTGCAATTAATAATCTGTTTTCCTGGTTCAAAACCAACTCTTGCTTTATCAATCACATTGTTAGTAATTCTCACACCGCCAATACCTGTGCTAATAGTCAAATAAGATACTATTTCAAAACCCCTGCCAGCACCATAAACTGATTCGCCGAGACCAGCTAAATCTGCATCATTTGCAAGATAAACCGCTGCTTTTAAATTCCTGACTAAATCCTTTTGTAAGGGTTTGTCAAGCCAATCAGGTAAATTGACAGATCCTAATAATTTACTTTTTTGCTTATCAAGCCGGCCAGGCACTCCACCAGCTACTAATTTTATTTTTTTGTTTTTTGTTGTTTCCAAAAAACTGCGTGTTAACAATGAAACGCCTTCTTGATATTTTTTTGGAGTTGGAAAAATTTTTACTTGGCTTAATTCAGCGCCATCAATAGAAATACCAGTTCTTATTTTAGTACCGCCAACATCAAAAACAAAATACATATAAATTGAGATAATTACAAAACTATTTTATTGTGAAATTTAGATATTTCCAGACAAGACGAGCAACAAAAATAGTTTTGTAATTATCTCATTTATTCCATCAATTTCTTAAACTCTTCCACCAGCGGAACTTGTTCAGCTTCCAGCCCATAATATTCAGCTGTATAAAAAGCAGCCCAATCAGCTAGCAACAAACTCTTAAATATCTTTTCCATTCTGGTTTTACCTTCCATTTCTATAAGTCTAATTGGCAATCGCCTATCAGTATAGAGTTTAAATAAAATTTTCATTCTTTTTTTATTATTCTCATCATCATCTTCATCTTTCAAAAAAACAAAATAAAAACGATCAGACAAATATCTGGTGGCATCTTTCACATCAAATCCATTCATCTCATTATGATTTAATTCAGGAACAACATTCATGAAAGCAGGAATCTTGCCTGTTTCATTAAATTTTATTTTCCAATTATAGGCAATGGAACTGTTTCTAGTAGTTGTATAAAATATCGGTACATGTCCAGCCAACTCCTCTGCTAATTCTCTGCCGACTTCTGCTAATTTTTCTGGCTGAAGGGTATGAATTAGTTTGACAGTCTCCATAATCAAATCGTCTTGTCCCATTATTTTTAATAATGCCAAAAAACTAAAACCCAAAGCGCTACGAGGTTGGATGCCGGTATCAGGTATCCGTACATAAGGAATAGAATATTCTTCTGCCAATTCAAGTAGCTTGCCGCCTACCATTACAGCGCACATATCCAAATCCAATTCTCTAGCTTCACTAAAAGCGCTTAACACCTCCTCTGTATTACCAGAGTAAGAACTCAAAATTATCATACTACTCTTTAAATCATCTTGACTCATCTTTGGCAGAGAATAATCACCATGAATTATAATTGGAATATCTGGCTTTAAACTTTTGACAATATCAGCTGCCAAATGCGAACCGCCCATCCCGATAATAATAAATTTTTTCTTTATTTTAAGCTTGTCACTATTGATAATTTCTGGAACAAATTTAAACTGCTCAGAAAAATTCCTAATTGCTTGATCCATCATATAATTATTTACATTTAATACTATTTATTTAATAAATCATATTGATTATACTCGTCAATCAATTTTTCCCAAACCTCAAATGGAATAACTCCATCAACCAAATCTCCATTAATAAAAAATGTTGGCGTGGCTTCAACTCCAGCATTTATCCCAGCCATAAAATCATCCTGAACTTCACTTTGATATTTGCCAGAACTCAAACATTCACCAAAAAAATTCATATTTAATCCTGCTTGCTTGGCATAATTCAATAAATCATCAAGTTCCATATTATTTTGATTGGCAAATATTTTATCATGCAATTGCCAAAATTTCCCCTGATCATCCGCGCATTCTCCAGCTTGCGCTACTAATCGAGATTGGGGATGCAAACTATCAATTGGAAAATCACGATAAATTAAATGAAACATTTGCGGATATTTATTAAGCAATCTTTTCATAATTACTGCTGACTGACTGCAAAAGAGACAACCGAAATCAGAAAATTCTACTATTTGAAATGGCGCATTTTTATAACCCAAGCTCGGATCATCATCGGTATAAATACTGTCGTCATAGCTAGCCATCATATCTGTCTGAATATTTTGATTCTCCGACATAAATGAATTAACATCAAATTTATCAAACTTAACAACAATAAAAGCAAAAATAATAGAAAAAACTACATAAAGCAATAATAACGCCAATACAATCATTGCCACAATAAACCCAACTCGTCTATAAATTGGTTTTTTCAGTTTACTGCTTACTGGTTGTGTATCTTGTTCATCCATTTTTTATATTATATTCAATTGCTTAATAAAGCCTGCCGGTCATCGCTCTAAGGTGAGTCTCGTGCTCAGACTCGAGGAGCAGGCAGGTAATACCCCATAAGCTATACGCTAAAATTACGCCAATTAATAAAATTTAATACTTAATTCAAACTAAAATAAAATCTTAAATAAAAAAGCGAAAGGATATAAATCAAATTTATTATATCATTTTCATGAGTAAATAAAAAATCCGCTCCGACATTACGTCGAAGCGGGTAATTTTAAAATATCTTATTTCAACAAAGGATCAAATAAATCTCTCATTTTCTGAATTGGCAGAGCTCCTTTCATTGGAATCTTTTTCCCATCTCTAGTCAAAATAACAGAATATGGGGTGCCACCACCACCGCTAGCCAAAGCGTCTTTGTGCTGACTATCTACTTTTTCGGCATATTTATCGCTATCAATACATGTCTTAAAAGCAGTTTTATTAAGCCCAATAACAGCTGCTATCTCTTCCATGCTCTGGCTCTTATCTTCATAAAACTTGGCTACAAATTTCCAAAAAGCATCATTACCACCAAGTTCAGCAGCGCATTCTGTTGCTTCAGATTTTTTCCTTGACTGAGGATGAAGCTGATCTATAGGTGAATGCCTGTAAACCCAAGCTATTTTACCTTGATATTCATCAACTACTTGTTGAAGAGTGGTATGTATTTTTGAGCAATAAGGACATTCAATATCAGAAAACTCTACTACTATCAACTCAGCTTTGGAGATATCCCCATTCAAATGATCCTCTGAGGTTACTGGTTTAATATTAATTCCAATGTCTACATTGGGCTTGATGTCGTCAATATCATCAGCATCTTCATTATTAAATTGCTCATACGCCTGATTCCCATCTTTATCTGCTGTTATAGATAAAGTATCACCGGAAAAAAGCAAAATAAAAAAACCGATACTAAAAAGTACCAATAATCCTATGACGATGCCGAAAACAAACGACTTGCCTGGACCCAAGACATCAAAAACACATTGTTTTTTATCCATATATTTTATTATTAATTATTAAATTGATGCATGCTAGATATTGAAATGATTACAAAACTATTTTATTATACATTTTTTAAAAATTCTAATCAAGAGTCCTGATTAGTTACTGTGTAAAAATAATAATTTTCAATAAAATCTATTTTTACACAGTAACTAATGAACATCACTACTTGTAGAATTTATATCAATCGTAGAACTAGTTTCTATTGGCGGAACCAATTTCCCTGCTTCCATGACTGGCACTACTGTAATTTTCAAAACTACTGATTGTTTGAAACTACGAGACAATATTTCTGTCAATTTTGTTACTTGCCATTTAGTCAAATTATCTTCACTTCTTAAAGTAGCATTAACCACGATAAAATCATTTTCTTCAGTTATCTGCACTTCAGTTATCTGCGCAGTCGGCATCTCAGAATTTAGTACACTTGCCACCAATTGCTGTCTCTCTGAATCTATCAAAGTTTGTTTGGTAATCAAAAATAAGGGGATTAAAACAACAATCAATAACACCAAAAACCACCTAATATTTACTTTCCTAACCTCTTTGCCTTCAGCAGTTGCCGGACCGCGAAAACGAGCTATCAAAAATAATACCCCAGAAGCAAAGGTAATAGCGATTAAATTAGAAAAAAATAAAAGCAAACTGCCGCCAGCCGCTTCCATGTTATTTTGCGATACTGTCAATCCAGTTACAGCCAGTGGTGGAACCAAAGCAGCTGCCACTACTACTCCAGCCATTGCGCTACCAAGCTTTGGATAAGAAACGATAAACGCTCCAACAAATCCAGAGGCCAGCGCGATAGCTAGCTCAAATAAAGTCGGATTAATTCTAGCCAAGATCTCTTGGCTTTGTAATACTGTACTTGGAACTAAAAACCCAATCACCAAAGCGACTAAAAAAATAACAATTGTGGACTTTGCCAAAGTAAATAAAGATCGTTCAAAAATACGCGACCGTCCCATTAATATCGCCAAAGACATCATAAAAACCGGCCATACCATAGGCGCAATCAACATACCGCCAATAATTACTGCTCCTGAATCAATTATCAACCCCAGAGTAATAATAATTGTTGAAAATACAGTTAAAATAAAAAAATCAAAATCTCCTTTTGAATTTTCTTTTATTTGCGCATAAACCTTATCCTGCCGATCGCTCGGAATCCGAAAATTATGCCCACCTAAATTTTCCCAAATTTTTTTAGTATCCATGTTGGTATTATAACATTTTATTAAAAATGAACAAATACTATGACAGAGAACTGCTCTGTCACTACAACGATTAAAGATAGTTTATATAATTATAAGGTACAAGTCTACTATTTTCCCAAATTAGGGGCGATCATCTGATCGTCCCTAATCTTTTAGATACCAAAAATCCCTCCGACATTACATCGGAGGGATTTTCTATACTTTAATTTAAAAAGTAATTTAAGCTTTTGCAACCTTTACAGCAGCTTTACCTTTTGGAGTATCAGAGAGTTCAAAAGTGACAGCGTCACCTTCTTGTAATTCACTGAAATCTACTCCATCAAGTTCGGAAGCGTGGAAAAATAAATCTTTTTCCTCACCATCTTGACTGATAAAACCAAAGTTTTTGTCAGTCAACTTTTTGATTGTTCCTTGCATAAATGTAGAAATAAAGTTAATTAAATGTGTAGTTAGTAGAAATTCGACTTTATTTCTAATTTAACTATACGTAAAAGCAATATATTATTGCTTCCATGTCACTATATAACAAGTATTAAATTATGTCAAGACAAAATACTTAACAAAATACTTAATTAGATAGTAATAGCACTTTATCAATCAAAAAAATGGAGAAAATATTATGAAAGCAATCGGCAACACACTTTTATACGGAGGTTTACTTATTGCGGGATTAATGCATTTAATAGACGCTAATGTAGTATTAGCAGTTCCAAAACCCACCTATATTGGCATGGTATTAATTATGGCTACAATTGGCGCCGCCATACAATACTGGGCAAAAAAAGAATCTGATTAATATCATTCCTTTCATTTGTTTTAAAATAACAGTCGTTCACTCGGCTGTTTTTATTAATATTTAATTGTCATTCTCCCACGTGGTTAACCACATGGTTTACCACGTGAGTGCATCGTTTAAAGAACACTATAATTCACTTAACTTTGTCATTCCTGCGAAGGCAGGAATCCATGCCTCTTTTCTAGATTCCTGCCTTCGCAGGAATGACAGTAGAAACACAAAAATAATTAAAAAACCATCTACCTTTTAGGTAGATGGTTTTTTTAAATCAATCTCTTATTCCTAAAAGCTATCCCGGAAGCTGTTTTAAGATATTTTTCAAAATCTAGAGCTTTCTTTTTATCATCAAATGCACAATAATATACCAATTTCCAAGGTCTGAATTTACTGGTATGTGGAGACTTCCCATTATTATGTTCATCTATTCTCCCATTAATATTTTCCGAAAAACCGATGTAAAATTGTTTAGAAAATTTTATACTTTGAATTATATATACGAAATACATGTTATTTGGGCTGTGCCATTCGAAGCGCAGCCATGAATAGGTATAAATTGGAAATATGTAGCCCTTCTTCGCTAAAGCTACGAAGGGCACTCTTCACTGCGCGAAGAATGGTGACCCGTAGGGGAATCGAACCCCTGTTACCAGGATGAGAACCTGGCGTCCTAACCCCTAGACGAACGGGCCAGTAAAAAATAGTATAAAATATTTAGTATAAAGTATCAAGTATAAAAACGATTAATAATAACCGTTAAACAAAAAATTATATTATCCTGTCTGATTATACTTAGATTTAAAATTCCAAATACTATATACAAACTACTACATACTAGCTACTAACCTACCCACGGACTATCCTGTCTAGCAAGTAGATGCTTAGCAGCCCTTGGATTTGACATTAAAGACTTAACAACCTTTTCCATTCGCGCGCTTTGAGAACCCTTAACTAAAATTAAATCTCCTTCCTTTAACATTTGCTTAAGAAAACTGCCAGCCCCGCTATTATTTTCAAAATAATAAATTCTTTCCTCTCCCATGCCAGCTTCTTTAGCTCCTCTGCCTATATCCCTAGATTTTTCTCCAACGCAGACCAAATAATCAATCCCCAATTCTACGGCCCGATGACCAACCTCTCTATGTCCTTGCTCAGTATAATTCCCCAATTCCAACATATCACCAAATATTGCTATTCTTCTATGCCCTGATTCTATAAAAATTTCTTTTAATACTTCAAGAGCTGCTCTGGCAGCAGCTGGCGATGAATTATAAGTATCATCAATAATCAATGTTTTCTTAATGCCATGAACCAAATTCATCCTTCCTTTCGGCGGATTAAAAGTCTGCAACCCATCAACAATTTCTACTAAATTCATATCAAATGCAATACCAACTGCTGTTGCTGCCAGAGCTGCATAAACCTGATGCCTGCCAAGCACACCTGGTAAAAATACAGGCACGATATGCCCAGCATACAAAAGCTTAAATGACAAACCTTTAAGAATATCTTCTTCGCCTTCCTTGCCAGTAGACATCTTCAATTCAGTTGCTTTTATAGTATTGGTATCATTTAAACCAACTGATATTAATTTCGCTTTTGTTTTGGTGAATGTCTGCTGTAATAATAAATCATCGCCATTGATAACGGCAAATCCGTCAATCGGTAATTTTTCGATAATAATTTGTTTCTCTCTGACAATATTTTCAACCTTTTTAAAATATTCCAAATGAACCGGAGCAATCGCTGTCAACACACCTACATACAAAGGGACAAAACTAGTAAGATAATCAATATCGCCCGGATGATCTGCTCCCATTTCCAGCACCAATATTTCAGGATAACTTTTACTTCTCTTAGTAACAAGAAAAAAACATTGGAAAAGTAAAGATAACCAACCAAAAATATTTTTACCTGGACTATCAGCGCCAATTATGGTCAAAGGGACTCCTATTTCATTATTATAATTTTTGATATTCTGCCTAACCTGATATTTCTTTGACAATACAGAAAATATTGCCTCTTTGGTAGAAGTTTTTCCAACTGAACCAGTAATGCCCACTATTTTTGGCTTATACCTGCGTAAAATTAATTTGCTTTGATAGCGCAAAAATGCAATCGCTATATTTTTCAATATATTTTTCATATTATATTGTAATGACAGGTCGCGATCTGTCATTACTGATTATTTCTTAACATTTACAACCAAATATTGTAAATGGAAGACGGGAAGCCTTCCGCCTGCCTGCCGGCAGGCAGGCTACATATTTTCTACTGTTCAACTAGTGTAGCGGTCCCGCGAACGCGGGATAGGTTTTAATGATGATTTACTGTTTAATTGTTAGTAATATATTTCTAATCTGTTATACGGAAAAATCTATTTAATTATAAATATTCAACATATATATAATACAACGCCAAACACGAATAATCAAAATTATAAATTCGTAGGTGAAATTTGATAATAATCCAATATAAACTTAGCAATATCACCAAATAACGGCGCAGCTGAGGAAGCTGAAAATCTTACTCCTGGATTATCAAGCTTGGCAATCATTACGAAAGCTGGATTTTCAATTGGCCCAAAACCAACAAATGAATGAATTGTTTCATCGGAATACCCGCCTTGCGGTGAAGGTACTTGCGCTGTACCGGTTTTACCAGCAATATAATACCCATCCACCCCAGCTCTTCCGGCGTGACCGTTTTCAATTACTGATACCAACATCCCAGATAGCAGGGTTGACACCTGAGGAGAAATTACTTGCCTAACAAATTGCGGCTCAAATTCTTCTACTCGTCCATCACTATGCCAAATTTCTTCAACTAAATATGGTTTCATTAATTTTCCTCCATTAGCTATAGCGCCAAAAGCAGCCGCAATTTGCATAGGAGTAACGGTAATGCCTTGCCCAAATGATCCAGTAAAAGTATAAATAGGTCTTTTGCCCAAATTTGAAATATTACCATCAGCTTCACCAGGCAGGGTAATACCAGTTTGTCTGCCAAATCCAAACCCTTCTACATACTTTTTAAACAAATCATCGCCCACCAATGAAGCAACATGTATAGCGCCTGTATTTAGTGAATTATCCAAAATATCTGTCATAGTAGCCAGACCATGTCCATTGGGAAATTTTTCAATATCTGAATTACAAATCGGCTTATGCCAGCCCTCAACTATATCACAGCCATTATCATAATAAGTTGTCTTAGGAGTAACTTTTTCCAAATCAAGACCAGCTGCCATAGTAATAGGCTTGAATATAGAGCCTGGTTCATATTCATGAGCAATGCTTGGATTATTAAAAATATTAATCTGCTCCTGTTCATAATATAAATTTGGATTAAAATCTGGATAAGCGCACATAGCGAGTATTGCTCCAGTATTTGGATTTAAAACAACAACTTCCCCGCCCTTAGCTCCGAGCCTCATAGAATATTCTTTCAACTTGGTACAAACAGCATATTCAATTACAGGATCAACTGTTAAGATTAAATCTGAGCCATCAACTGCCTTTTCAACACTACGTGAAGCTACCGTAATCAACCTGCCCGCTGCATCTCGTTCAGAATTTATTACGCCATATGACCCAGATAATTCCGAATTGAAATAACCCTCTAAACCATACTGACCTTTGGCCTGATCTGATTTAAAACTGTAAAAACCTGTTAAATGAGATCCAATATTATAATTCGGGTAATACCTAGAAGCTTCAGGTCTAAAATTTAAACCTTTAATATTAAAAGCTCCTATTTCATTTTTTTGTTCTAGAGTTAAACTTCTCTTAATAGGTTCATACGGATCATCTGTCAAAGAAAATTTATTCAAGAAATATTGCGCTGTATCATCATCCCAAGCAAAATATTCCTGCAAAGGTTCAATAATATCAAGCGGATGTTTGTCGAAATCTTTTGGCACAGAGTATAAAAAATATAAATCCCTATTTTGTACCAGCGGATGCAGAGATTTATCTTTATCTTGCATAAATATTTCTCCACGCTGAGGTATTAATACTTTCTCGATTTCATGTTGACTAGAAGCCATAAGCTGATAATAATCCTTCTTTAAAACTTGCAAAACAAACAATTTCATTATAATTAACAAAAATAATATTGCTACACAAAAAATAAAAAAAGTCAGCCTTGAAATAGCAAACTTCTTATTGTTTCTACCAGCCGCTCTGGACATATGTTAAATTCTTATTGTTTAAAAGCAACAGCGTCCTGACCAGTTTGTAAATAATCAATTTTATCGTTTAATACCATCCCAAGCTCTGATACCACTGTTTCAATTCTTGAAAGTGATCTCAATTTAGCCGTTTCAAAACCTAATTGTTCATTATTTTTTTCCAATTTTTGTACTTGTCTTTCCAAATCTTTCAAATAATACCCTTGAGTAGATACCATGCTTATTTGAGACACATAAATAAATACAACTACTCCTAATGATATTAAGAGGGCTATTCTTACGTATTTACTTTTTACAATTTTATTTTTATTTTGGGCACGACAATGCATGGATTTATAAATATGTTTTAATTATTATAACTTTTCAACAACTCTCAACTTAGCAGTTCGGCTCCTAGGATTTTCCTCCAATTCTTTTTTAGTCGCCGTAATCGGCTTTTTATTTATTATTTTAATACTAGCCCGATGTTCGCATACGCATTTTGGAATCTGAGGCGGACAAATACAATCTTTTGCCTCTTTTCTAAAATAATTTTTTATTACTCTATCTTCAATTGAATGAAAACTAATTATTCCTAACCTAGCTCCTGGTTCTAAAACTTCAATTCCTTGCGGTAAAAATTCTTCAATATTTCCTAATTCATCATTGACTTCTATTCTCAATGCTTGCCAAGTTCTAGTAGCTGGATGGATTCTTGAGGGCGTACGCCACCTGTGGGCATACACCCCCTCAATAATCTGTTTCAACCCCAATGCCGAAACTTTTTGTTTTTTTCTTTTTGCTATTATTTCACGAGCGATGGTTTTGGAAAGTGGTTCCTCCCCGTATTCGCTCAAAATAGTTGTTAATCTTTCTTCGCTGTAATTATTTACTACTTCTTCACCAGTTAATTCTGCATCTGGTGAATATCTCAAATCCAAAGATTCTTTACTGTGAAAACTAAATCCTCTCGCATGTTCATCAACCTGAAATGAGGAATAACCCAAGTCGCATATAATACCGTTAATCTTATCAAATTTGAACTCATATATTTTTGTTTTTAATTTTTTGTAATTATCGTTGATAAAAATAATTCTGCCAGCAAAATCTTTTAAATTCTCTTTAGCCGCTACTATTGCTTGTGGATCCAGGTCAAAAGCCAATAATTTACCTTTTGGTGCTGTTTTTTTAAGTATTTCTTGGCTATGTCCTCCACCACCCAATGTACAATCGACAAAATTTTGATTTACTTGTGGATTAAGATACTCTATAACTTCATTTAGTAATACTGGGATATGCTGAGAAATAGATTTCATATAATCATCAAATATTTAATTCTAAACAATACTTCTTACACTCCAAGATCTCCCAATGCTTCAGCTATATCACTGCTATTTGCTTCAGCGTTTTGTTTGTATTTTTCCCATTCTTCTTCTGACCACACTTCAACTCTGTTATAAAGTCCAGTTAAAACAGTTTTCTTTCTAATATCAGCGTATTTCCTTAAATAATCAGGTAATATTATTCTTCCCTGCTTATCCAAGGAAACATCCATAGCACCAGCTAGCATCAATCTAGCAAAAGCTCTGGATTTACTTTGTGAAATAGGCAAAGCAGCTAATTTTTCTGCCAACTTTTTCCATTCAGGTTTAGTATAAACAAACAATGATTTATCCAATCCTTTGGTTACTACTACTCCTTGCTTAAAATCAACACGAAACTTAACAGGTACTGCTAACCTGCCCTTTTCATCAATACTGTGTTTAAATTCACCAATAAACATTTTTTTGTTTGATTTTAGCCTAGTTTTACTTGGTTTTATTAAATGTTGAACAAATTAGTTATCCACAAAATATCGAGGTTATCCCCACATTTATCCACTTTTCACCCTTCAAATACATTATACCCCACATAACTAAAAAAATCAACCACTTTTACCTATGGATAACTCCTAAATATACAAAAAAAGGCGTAATTTACGCCTTTTCTTTAAAATATTGATAATCCAATTAATTCATAAATACTTTTCCAAAAGCAATTTACCTGCTTCTCTGATATCTTCAATACGATAAAAAATAAACTTACCTCTTGTAGTTATTCCCCATTCCAAAATTATATTCTTTTTATTCATTTTCCTGGCTAATAATATTTTTCTTCTTTCTCTAGATGTTAAAAACTTTTTTTCACCTATCACTTGAAATAATTTCTTATTTTTATAATAATAGCTTGCGTCAATCTTTCCATGTCTCATTAAATTAACTATCTCGCCTTCTACTGCTTCTATTATTTCACTATTCTTCTCAATTAGAATTGTTCCGCCTTTCTTCCATTTCCATGATGGGTAGACAACAAAAACTGTTTTTCCCTTTTGCTGATTCTGAAATTTATCAATTTGGGCTGGAACCTTGTCTTTAATCAGCCAATTTATATATAAATTATTCCATTCAGCACCTTTAATATCAACCGTTCTAATTGTCCAACCAACATAATCTTTAATTTTATAAAATTTATCTAAATCCTTTGATGATTTTACAAATTCCCATTCTGGATGAGGCAATCCTGCCTTATCAATTAATTTTAATCCTTGGCAAATTGTCATATATTAACTTATTTATCTTTTTACTCTCCCTCATCCGCCCTCCTAACGGGCACCTGCCCGCCATCGCTACGCTCTCGCCCGCTAACCGCCTAAAGCGATAGTAATAGCGAGCGGGTAGACGTTAGCAGGCAGCCATTCTCCCTAAAGGAAAAATAGCTAATAATGTGTTATTCTATTTCCCAATATTCGGCTCAGCGCCGTATTCTGGTAATACTATCTGAAATTCATCCATTTTATCTAGCTCAACAATCCCCTGTTTCAATAAATCTTGATAATTAACAAAATCATTTTGTTTAAAACCGACTATTTTTTTATTCAAAACCCAAGCCAAAGTATTTCCAACAGCCAAACCAATTCTCAGCGCGGAAAAACTGCCAGGTCCTTTTACTGCTATTATTCCTGATAAATCTGTTAACTCTAAATTATTATCTTTAATAAATTTATCCAAACTTACCAATAATTTTTCTTCTTGTTCAAATTTTGCTGGAATTTTTCGTTCATGCTTAACCCGAGACTCACTCCCAAGCCCTAAATAAATATATTCTATATTTGCAGTGTCTATTATCAAAATCATTACAAAGTATTAAGTATAAAGTATTGAATAAGAAACAAGACGCAAGATACACGCTCTTGACATTTCAAGCTAATAGACTTCCTTTTAAAAATCTAAAAACTATTCCACCATCTTCTCAATATCACACTGGCTTATTTTCCGATATTTTCCTTCTGCCAAATCTAACAATTTTATTCCAGCGATACGAATTCTTTGCAAACTTTTTACTCTCACATCTAAACTTCCCAACATTTCCCTTATTTGTCTATTATAACCTTGATGTAATACTACTTTATAAACCTTATTATCAATTTTGCTGATTTTATCAAATTTACCTACCCCTTCTTCAAGTTTAATACCTGATAATAATATACCCTGCGTTTTATCATCTATTAATTTATCTAGAGTTACCAAATATTCTTTCTCCTTTTCAAATTTGGGATGAGTTAATTTAAAAGCGAGTTCTCCATCATTAGTCAAAATCATTAAACCTTTGGAATCTTTATCAAGCCTGCCAACTGGAAAAACGGGCGGATTATCAGGCACTATTTCAATAACCAATTTTTCAGCATGCTTGTCTTCTACTGAAGATACATAGCCAATTGGCTTATTAATAACATAATACACCTTATTGATAGGTGTTATTGTTTCTTCGTTTAATTGAATTTTATCATGCAAACCTATTTGCCTAGCTAAATCATTGACTACTTCTCCATTTATTTTTATCTGCCCTCTTCTGACAAATGCTTCAGCTTGCCTTCTTGAATATTTTGTACAACTGGCAATATAACGATTTATTCTCATTATTTTTTCACGCTAAATATCTTATCAACCACAACTATCTTTGGACTATTTAAAATATTATAAATAAATTTATCCGTCATCTGGCTTCTGGAATTGAATTCCGCTGTTGATAAAATAGTATAATTAATTTCCTGATCAAAATTCTTCTCCAATAATTTTACTATTTGCTTGAATTTATCTGACTCTATTCTGTCTCCAACAATTAAAATATCCGTCAAAGTATCTAACTGTTTGACAAACCGTCCAGTAAAAATACAATATTTAATTCCTTTGATTTTCTTGATACGATCAATTATTTTATTTTCAATTAAGCTCTGCGATTTTATAATTAAAGCTTCAATTTCAGTAAACAATAAAAAATCTTTATTAACTTGATAAAACTTTTTTTTATCTTGATTGAAAGTAATCAAAAAATCTATATTAATCAGATTATCTAGCTCCCGCCTGACCGAATTTATCCTTTCATCAATTTCACGAGTAAGCTCCCTGACATAATATTTACTATCAGGATTTAATAAAAATTTTTTGAGCAACTTTACTCTGGTTCTTGAACTAAATAGTTGTTCAAGCATAAATGTTTATATTAACGGATAATTATCTAAATAGCTTTTAATACGTATATAGTTTAATTAATATTGAAATCAATGTCAATATCAGATACAATACTAATACATATGAACAAAAATGAATATAACAATGCAATATTTCAAATAAACACGCCTAGATCTATAAATCATAGCGATTTTCAAACATTTTCTTTGGAAACAAACATAGATTTGGGTATTATTTTATTTGGCTTTGAGTCATCCCTGCCAGCAGGTACCCACAATAAAATCAAACAGCTGGCAATCGAATCAATTGATTCTTATTTTATTTCGCAAAATTTAACTAATCCGCTAGACACATTTGAATCAATGTTATCTGATTTAAATAATAAATTTTTTGATATAGTGAAAGAACAAATAAGTTGGACACGCAAAATAAACATTAGTATTGTCTTGCTACTAGATAATAAACTGCATTTTGTTAATTATGGCAACAATCACCTATTACTTATTAAACATCGATACATGGTGGATATGATAAAAGAAATGTCAGTCAACTTGCAAGTACCTGGAAAAAAATTATTTGATCAAATGTATTCTGGCTCAATTGAAAACTTTTTCAGATTTACCCTGTGTAACCAAGCTACATTTGATTACACCTCTTTTGAAACAACAAAAGATATATTAAGCCTACTTCCTATCCAAAACATCCAAACTCAAATAGAACAACTGACTACTAAAACACATCGCAATCAGAACATTAGCGGAGTAATAATCCAAAAAATTAATAACGAAGTTCAAGAAAATATTTCTGAGGTCTATAAATCAGATGAACAGCCTCAAAATTCTATAGAAAAATTAATTCAAACATCACAAAGAACAAAAAAATTATTAAAACCACAGCTATTACCAGACATCTTGCAAATATTTAAATTTTTGAAGAAAAAAGAAAAAGAGACTATTTTGAAAGAAATGCCAGAAAAAAATTTGCCAGAAAAACCTATTTACAAAAGATTTAAATTTTCTAAACCTTCATTTAATAAAATACCATTCAATCTTTCCAATATCTTATTGAAAGTCAAACATAAAAAAAATAAAACAATTGACATCGTAAAAAATACTCCGCAAAATTTTCTTTATCTTTGGAAAAATTTGAAAAATAAATACACTAATCTCCCTAAATCTAGTAAATATCTCCTTAATTTTGCTTTAATTCTACTGCTAGCACTTGCTATTAATCTGGTTACTTTGGGCCTAAAACAACAAGCCAAAGAAAAGGTAGAATTTTATGATTCTTTGATTGAACAAATTACCTCAAAACATGATGAAATCCAAGCAACCATCATTTATGGAGATACAAAAAAAGCCAGGGAACTCTTGATTAATAACATGAATTTGATTGCCAAATTACCGCAGAACAATGAAGATAGGAAAAATACCTATAATATGCTTTTTGAAACTAATCAAAAATTCATGGACGAGGCTAATAAGCTTTACACTATCCCCTCCCCTTTGTTGCTAATTGACCTTAATAAATTTAATAATTCGGTTGATCCTATAAATATATCTTTAAATAAAAACTCTATCATTGCCCTGACAAATGAATCAATCATAAATATAAATATTAACACCAAAGAAATATCTGAACTCTCTTTTACTGACTTTAATATTATCAACCCTAAATATTCAATTCCTATCGATACTATAAACCTAATATATTCTGAGGACGGTAAAATATTCAGATATGATACTATTACAAACAGCTTTGCTCCCACAAAAACTACATTTACTTATAACAATAATAAAATTTCTGACATTGGCACTTATAATAATAATTTGTATTTATTGGATACTACCGAAAATCAAATCTGGAAAATGAATAAAGTTGGAGATAATTTTTCATCACCAAATAAATGGACTAAGGAAAAATTAGATATCTCAAACGCAACCAGTTTTACAATTGATGGTAATATATATATATTAGAAAACAATGGCAATGTCACCAAATTAACTAGAGGTAATAAAAAAGAATTTAATTTAGAAAAAATTGAACCACCGCTTACAAATACAATCAAAATTTATTCCGAAACTGACATCCCCTACTTGTATATTTTAGATAAAAATAATAATCGTATAATTATTTTTGATAAGCAAGGTAAATTAGTTAAACAATACAAATCAGATAAATTCAATAACAGTAAAGATTTTGCTATAGATTATAAAGCTCAAGAAGATAGTACTTTGGTATATATACTAGCTGAAAAAAATATTTACCAAATTGCCATTGAGGAATAGCATTAGTTTTTAGGTTTTAGTTGTTAGGCGATGATAATTAAATGTTTATATCAAAATTCCCCCCGATATTATATCCGAGGGGAATTTAATATTTAATACCTATTTAAATAGGTATTAAAATACTTATTTCAAATTTACACCAGCCCCAGCTTCTTCAAGTTTTTTCTTCATTTCTTCTGCTTCTTCCTTTTTAACAGCTTTTTTAATCACTGTTGGTGCTCCATCAACCATATCTTTAGCTTCTTTTAAGCCCAAAGCAGTAATTTCACGAACCGCTTTAATAGCGCCGATTTTATTATCACCAGCTGAAGTCAATTCAACATCAAATTCACTTTTTTCCTCAGCAGCTTCACCAATAGCAGCGCCTGGCACAGCCGCAATGGCTACTGGAGCTGCAGCCGAAACGCCGAACTTATCTTCTAAAATTTTAACCAGTTCAGACAAGTCAAGTACGGACATTTTCTCAATCTCTTCAATAATACTTTTAAATTTTGCTGGAACTTCTACTTTTTTTTCTTTAGCAGCTTCCTGCTCTTTTTTTTCTTCAGTCATATTTATATTAATTAATTCTTAGATTCTTTAATCGCGTTAAGAGTATAGACTAAATTTTTTATATTACCAGATAAAACATTAACGAAACCAGCTATTGGCGCCTGGATAGTGCCAACAGTCTTTGCTAATAATTCTTGTCTAGATGGTAAGACAGCTAAATTTTTAATTTCCTCAGTGGTAATAAACACTTTTCCCAGTAACCCGCCAAAAATCTGCATAGCTTCGTTATCTTTAGCAAATTTAGCCATTATCTTAGCTGGAGCAACTTCATCCTCATAACCAAAAGCAACCGTGAGGCTGCCAGAAAAATCATTAATTTTATTTTCATCTAAACCTTGTTCTTTTAAAACAAGTTTTAGCAATCGCTTCTTAGCCATTTTTAGTTCAGCACCTTCACTACGCAATCCTTTACGCAAGTCTTCGGTTTCGTTAACTGTCAAACCTTGATAAGAAGCAAAAACTGTCGCTTTAGCTTCAGTAAATTTATCTGTTAACTCCTTAACTTCTTGTTTTTTTTGTTGTTTAGTTTTCGCCATAAATTATTTCTTGAATTTATTTTCCGCTATTCATTACTTATTGTTTTATGAATCTCGGCTATCCACGCTTTGTTCCGCATCCGCGGAACTACGCGGGATTGTAACTGCTAATAAAATTTTCTGCGTTTACAACTTGAAAATTTCAAGCCAGTTACAAAAAAAAATCTGTTTACAACAGACTTCCAGTTTCTCGACCTTAACCTAAATAAAAATTTAGGATGGAAACCTCGATAGGCGCTCACGTGCATTAAACCTTTTAATTCTGATGTCTTTATTTAGAAATTAGTAATTAGACATTAGAAATTCACTCAGGTGCCTATTGTCTGTGGTTCTTGTTATTTACAATAATATATATATTATACTATGTCAACCATTAAAATACACAGGTCAAACCTATATATAAAAATACTTGACAAAACTGACTAATTGTACTAATTTAATATAATTTACATTAACAAAAATAACTAGACTCACTGTATAATAAATTACGTAACGACGAAATTTTCAGATTTTGAGATAAATTTTTAAAACAATTTTTGAAGTTTAGCTTAAGCCTTGCCTACCGGCAGGCAGGTAAACTGAAAATATTTTTTAGAAATTTAGCCAAAATGTGTAATTGCAGTAGTAAAATTATTATGCAGTGAGTCTAAGTAATTAAATTTACCAGAAAGGGGTAAAAAAATTGTATTTTCCAAAATACTAAATGAAATTAAATTAATTATGTTTAACTAACTTTATAGGGGTTATTATGAAGAAATTGGAAGAATCAAGAGTAGTGATCATTGTGGCCATTGTAGCTGTCGCTATTTTATTCGCTATGATGTTTAAAACAACAGAACAACCACAGTTAGATCAAACAATAAGTAAAATTGACAGCCTGATCCACGAAATCCGGATTATACAACAAAACGCTATTGCCATGGAAAATGCCCGGGCAGAAACCACTATGCTTGATCGCGCCTTTACGCGCGATATGTTTAATCAAGCTGAACAGCTGAAAAATCAAACCAAGCAACCGGAAAAATTGTCGCTTTTGGATTCTAAACTAACAAACGCTATCAAAAAATGGACAGCGGATCGGAATATTGAGGTATCCGAATTTGTACCAAATGAACTGGAATTAGGGATTGAAACTAATCAATCTTACGATTCTACTGCGACTAAAACGGAAACAAAACCAAAAATGTCAAAAAAAGAAGCCACCCGGCTACTGCCCATTAAAATGACTGTATACGAAACCACAATCGATAGCATCCGCATGGTGGTTAAAGATGAAATTTCCGCAACAGCTACACAGTGGGATTTTTGCTATCAAAATAATATGTTTCAGGTGCCGGAAGTGGATAAAAAAATGCTGAAATTTTTTCAGCGTATTCCCAGCTCACGCAATTTAGCAATTCATCTTTATTCGGATAATCTCCGATATTATTTTGAAAATAAGCACGACATATATTTTTTTAACAACTTCGCCGACACGACCGCTTATATCATGGATGCGCTATTTCGTTTTCATCAACAAAAAGAAAACGCGCACAAAAAGATACAGCGGGTAGCCGAACTGAGAAGGATACTATTTCAGCATCCGGAAATAGAAATGAAAATTAAAGGCTATATGGAATGGCAGGGGTCGGATGAACATTTGCAGATGCTTTTGGATAAAAATCCAGATTTCCTGACATATTTAAGTGGAATTAAACCGGATATTCCGCCATACACCATCGGCTGCACCAACACTATTTATAAATAATAGCTCTTTCTGGAAATATATAAGGGGTTGCGCTTGCGCAACCCCTTTTAAATTTATTTACACACAGGTCGACCCAGGGAACTCATGGCCGAGAGAAGAGTAGTGTGTATTATCCCCTCTATCAAGAGGGGTGCCCGAAGGGCGGGGTGTGTTATTTTCTTTAAAATAAATAAATTTTCTACCTACCACTACCTATTACACACCCCTTTAATTCCCCTCTCAAGAGGGGATTTTTGCTATTAATGTATTCTACAGTTAAAACATAATTGAGGCATTCCCCTCTCCTCCTCGAGTCTGAGTCTCGGAGTCGATGACCAGAGAGGTGGCCATGAGCTTGGCGAAGCGACGGGGTGTATTATCCCTCTTGATGTATATTAACCTAATCACTATTTATAAATATAAACCAATAATAATATTATCCTGCTTTGTTACGTAGCGTGCTACGTAACAAGGTAAGTAGCAAAATTTTTGTAAACTAAATTTCTATGTTCAAATCGTAGGGTACACATATATGTGTACCCTACGATATTATTAAATGAAAAACCTGGAACAACGTTCTGTTCCAGGCTTTCCCTCCTTTATTTTAAAATAAACTAAAAGTTAAAAAACATAGTTACGGATTACTCCCTTTCGGATGTAAGTCGCGGCATAGGCACAACCACCGTCACCCCAAACTTTGGCAACAACGACAATGTTTCGCTCTTCCCACTGCAAATCATTCATATAGAACGACTGGACTTCAGATTCGTCCAAAGTGAGTGGGAAACGACTATCAACTGACAATGGAAAGACCGCTATACGACCTCCCGTCGCATATTCAGACTCAAGATTGATTTCGTACTTTTTGCACGAAACCTTCCTTAGTTGATTCGGCTGACCATCATCATAGTCAACCTGCCACCACAATTTCGGCGCATACACCGGCGGTGAGATAATAACGGGCTGTAATTCAAAGTACAATTCGTTTACTACGCCCTCAATCGCTTTAAACGCCATTACCACAGTTTGGTAACCATCAGCTTGCAGAATCACCAAATGCCAACCCGGCTCTACAGCATAATTATAAATCGGCGTAGTGCCAATTTCCATAGAATCCAAGGTTACCGTGGCGGTGACATTGCTAGTAATATTAACCAGTGTTTCTCCGGGGCTAGATGGATCCAAATCCTTATGAACAACCATGGAATCACCAGGCACAACTGTAAAAGCAGAATGCCAGGGTTGATAACCATCAAGTTCATACGAATAAGTATGAAACCCAGGCTGCAGTTTTATCCAACCAGTATTAGTTTGATAATTCTGCAAATACCCATCAAGATACACTTTGGCGCCTGCCGGAGCTGAACTAAACCGTACCCAGGCATCCAAGGTGGGATTTATATACCCGCCTTTGACATAAACCTTGATAGTTTTATGGGTAATTCCGCCAGGCCCAGATACTTCCAGCGTATAATAATACACTCCAGAAGCTTCCTTAACTTCAGTAACAGACCCGTTAGTCGGCACAATACCGATTCCGGAAATAACCGCACTGGTAGCGCCAGAGGAAGTCCACTGCAAAGTAAAAGGTTCGCCAGCCATAGCGGTATCAGGTCCGGTAAATAAATTAATAACAACCGGATCCGGACTGTCAATAAAATTGAAAGTCAAAGTCTTAAGTTCACCCGAATTGAGCTTCACCCAATTTTTTTGATCAACATAGCCCGTACGAGTAACCTTAATTTCTAAAACTTGATTGGCGATAATAGTAAACACGTTATCCGTATCACCGACATAGGATCCGTTGATGTAAATCTTAGATCCGCCGCCCTTATTATCCTTAATCGCCAGCTGCGCTTCATTGTCTTGTAGTTTCTCTTTAACAAAAACTGTAAGACTTTTTGAAGCTTGACCGCCGGGTCCAGATACTTCCAATGTGTAAGCGTATTCGCCTGATGCGTATTTAACATCTGAAACGCTACCGGAAGTCGTAACTGGTCCAATACCATTAATAATAGCATTATCAGCGCCAGAAGATGCCCAGCTTAAGGTAAATACTTCATCGGCTTCTACAGTATCCGGTCCAGTGAATGATCGAATAACAACCGGATCCGGACTGTCAATAAAATTGAAAGTCAAAGTCTTTAATTCCCCGGCAGACAGTTTTACCCAATCCTTTTGATCGGCGTAACCATCACGGGTAACTTTAATTTCGTGGATCTGATCGGCTATAACGGTAAAATAACTATTCGTATTACCAACGTAATTACCGTCAATCTCAACCCGAGATCCGCCATCTTTATTATCCATAACCGCGACTTCTGCAGTATTATCCGGTAATTTCACCAGATAAACTGTGGACAGAATAGCGGTTTGTCCGGCAGTAACGCTAAACGGAATATTTTTAGATTTATAACCGGCTTTATGTACTGCAAGAGAATAATCACCGGCTGATAAACCATTAAAATACACCACTTCGCCATCAAGCATAACATTCACAGAATCAGCTCCAGGGTAACTATACAAAACTACCTGGTCATATCCGCCATCTACTGCCATCATAACCGAACCGGTAGATGGTGATTCTTCTGGAAAATCAAAATGAAATTTAAGTACATTTCCAGACTGAGCAGTTTTGGTGTCCTGTATCGTCAAACCATTTTTAGAAACAGTAGCTGTGACAGTAACACCAACCTCAACTGAATCATGTGCAGACAAATCAATCGGCGTTTTACCCTGATAAGAGTAATAACCGTTAGTGACAATATAATTAACTGGATCATTATTCGTAGTAACAACCAATGGCACTTTTTCTTTTCCTGAATCAATTTCTTTAGGAACCATTCTGACATCAAGAGCGGTCCGTCGCCCATTTATCACCTGAACTTGCCCATAAAAAGGACGATAATCCTGATGAGATAGACGCACAAAATAATCACCACCTGGTAAATAGAATTTATCAGACGAATATCCGATCGCGACTGTATCCTTGGAATCAGCATTAATAACATAGATATCGGCACCCTGCATATTCATAGTGTTAACCACAAATATGCCTTGAGTCGGATTATCAGTCAGCTTGGTTAAGGAATTTACTACGAACAACTTCTGCTTATCCGGTTCAATCATAAACTTTTCATCCTGAGTATCATACCCAGGGGCATAAGCTTCCATATAAAATTCCTTATTAGCGGGTAATTCCCAGACAGTTGATTCACCAGAATTTAATAATTTTTCCTGCCCAGTATGAAGACGAATGGTCACTGGAATGGAAAATTTGTTTACTGCTTCCAGCTTTCCGGTTTCTCCATCTGTTACCTGCGGTCCAGCAATGTTATTCTCCTCATGAAAGGTTGTGCAAGAGGAAAACATAATCACCGCCAGCAAAACCGTTAAAATCACACAAATATTTTTCATTACATCACTCCTTCTATAAATTGATATTCAGATTAAAATTAATTCCGTTTACAAATTTACTGCTTCCCTGCCATGATCGCGATTGAGCTGGCGCGTAATTGAAATTGGCATTCAAACGGCCATAGACCAAATTAACACCAATCAAACCGCCAGAAACCTGATAATAGGTTTCGTTAGAAGACACACCCTGTTCTGATCCATGAATACCGCCGAGATTAAGTCCCAGCCAATTATTCACAAAATAAGTCAACTGACCGGAAAATAAAAATTCCCGAACTTTTTCATGCGGATTTTCCATCTCTAAAGGATTTACTCCGCCTTGTAAAAACAAAGCAAAACTTTTCCCAATCGGAAAGGAAATCTGCAACATACCAGCGGAAAGATCTTGATTTTTTCCACCGTACCAGGTAGCAAATCCGGCGCCCAAATGAATACCTTTCAGAAAAATATTTTCCCTACGGGTATTGCGGATATAAGAACCATAGCGCTCATGCACTACTTCTCCGGATGCCAACTTTGCAAAAACTTCACGAAGTTTTGTAGCCGGGGCTTTGATATTAATATCATTACCCTTGCCAACAATAACAATGAAAAAATCCCCAGAACGTGGCAATAGCCGAAGTACTTGGAATTGGTGATTGGTTTTGATTTGTTCAATCAAAACTAAGGCCTGAGGAGTTAAACTCCCCCGCTCAACCTCCAGCTGATACACCTTTGGACGCTGGGCCCAAACAGATGTAACCAGCAAAAACATTAGTGCAACAAAAATCAATCGTCTCATGACGACTCCTTTCTTGGTTAATTTAACTATTAGTTAATTATTTTCTTCAATTTTTAAAGCAACAAATAAGGGATTGTTTCCCTTGAGATTTCATAAAAGAATAACATAAATGGTCTAGTTTGTCAATAACAAAATGATCGCTAAAATTAGCGATATTTATAACAGAAAAACAACTGTAGGGTACAGGCATGCCTGTACCCTACAAAAATAAAATCGTAATACCTATTTAAATACTTATTTCAAATATTTTCGATTAGCTTTATGTTCATCAAGCGTTTTACCAAAATAAGCTTTGCCCTCTAGTGAAGTCAGAAAAAAATAATAATCATTTGCTACCGGATAAATAGCAGCTCTAATAGCATTCATACCAGGATTGGATATCGGTGTGGGCGGATAACCTAAATATTTATATAAATTATATTTTGAATCAATTTGCAGTTCATCATAAGTTAAACTTGAATTTTTTCCTCCAGTAGCATAATTCAAAGTGCTATCAGCCTGCAGAGCCATGCCAATTGCTAATCTTTTCAAAAAAATATCAGCGACAATTTTCATATCCTCAGCTGCTTTTACTTCTTTTTCAACTATTGATGCTAACATAATAACTTCATGAAAACTGCGGTTGCTATTTTCTATATCATCTAACAACTGACTGTTCATTCTGATTGAAAATGTTTCCAACATTTTTCTGACAATAGTTTCCACATCTGCGTCAATATAAAAATTATAAGTATCAGGAAATAAATATCCCTCCAAGGTTTCATTATTATTAAGATCACTTAAAAAATCAAATTCATCTTTCCATAAACCAACTTTATTCCATTTATCAAATTCTGCTTTACTTAAAATTAATTTTTGTTCAAACAAGTAATTGGAAATATCATCAACAGTCCAACCTTCAATAAATTGCAAAATTATTTCCTCAGCATTTATTTTTGAAGTAAATAAAACCACTAAGTCCTTAGTACTTACTTTTTCTGGTAAAATATATTTTCCCGCCACAAATTTACTTTCTTTCCCTTTTAACCATGAATAAGACTCAAAAATAAACTTGTTGTTTATAATATCTTGTTCAAAAAGATTTTGACTAATCTGATTTACCCCATCGCCTCTTACTACTTCAAACTCTATCTCTGAACCTATATTTCTAACTTCATTCAAAGATGATAAAAAGAAAAATAGAAAACCAATCCCTCCTACTATAATTATTAAAATTAAAAATATAATTTTTTTCATATTGTATATTGAGATAGTTGTAAAATTATTCTAATTGTAATTTATTCCTTTTAACTGCAACTTCATCGGATTAGAACAAAAATATTTTTATCATAGTTATTATCAGGCAAGTAAATATAGACTGAGCGAGGCTAAATGCCTCGCCTACGCGATATATAATTATTCGCGTAGCTGAGGCATTTAGCCTCGGTATAAAGCGCTCAATTCAAGTATCTTTACTGTCTTACCGACGAGTTTATCTCGTATAAACAAGCTAAATTTTACTACAAAATAATCTTGCAACTACCTTATTTAATTATTAAAGATATTTTTCCAATCCCATTTTCTTCAATTTTTCTACAATTTGCTTTACCTCTTGCACCCGATCTTTCTTGGCTACCAACAGGGCATCATCTGTATTTATTATTATACTATTATCAATTCCAATTGTACTAATTAGTTTATCTGTTGTTGAATATATCAAATTACCTCTGGAATCTATATTAATATGATTACCAGGCGCTACATTGGCCTCTCCTTTGTCTAAAATATCATAAATCGCCCGCCAACTACCAATATCACTCCACCCAAATGAAGCTGGTATAACTAACAATTTTGTATCCTTTTCCAAAATGCCATAATCAAAAGAAATAGCTTCAAATTTTGAAAATAATTTTGCGACTTTTTTTTCATCTGATATCACCTCTTTAATTTGCATCAAAATATCATAATGCTTAGGTAAATATTTCAAAAATAAACTAATCAAATAAGATGCCTTAAAAATAAATATTCCGGGATTCCAATAATAATCCAAATCTTTATGATACCGCTTAGCTGTTTTTAAATCCGGCTTCTCTTTAAAACTCTCCACTGCCAGCACTTTATCTTCTCCAATTATTTCTTTCTCGTGAGTAGCGTTTATATAGCCATACCCTGTTTCTGGATATTCTGTCTTCATTCCTAGTAATAAAATTTTATCAGGATTATCTTTTATTACTCTGTCAGCTAAATTCAAAATTCGCAAATATTCTTTGGCATCTTTGATATAGTGATCAGAATTTACAGTAACAATAACGCTATCCTGATCTGTATTTAAAATACGAAGAGTAGCTAAGCCAATTGCTGGAGCAGTATTTTTCATAACTGGCTCAAAAGAATAATTTTTTATACTTGGTAAATGCTCTCTAACTGTTTCCTCTTGATTGCTTGCCGTAGCTACCCAGATATCGTCATCTTTAAAATGATTACTGATGCGTTTATAAGTAGTCTGTAATAATGACAAATCATCATCCAACGTCATTATTTGCTTTGGTTTATTTTTTCTTGATACTGGCCACAATCTAGTCCCTCCTCCGCCAGCTAATATTAAAGCTTTCATTTTTTTACCCCGTAGAAGAATTTTGAACATAAACCTATAACTCTCATATATTCAAAATTATTAATTAATAATTAAACTACTATGGAAGGCTAAAGCCTTCCGCCTGCCTGCCGGCAGGCAGACAGGCGGAAACCTTTAGGTTTCCATTTCTTATTGGAATATGTTTTAACTTTTAAATAATTTTATTATTATTCTTTTCAAAATTTCTCTACGGGGTTATTTTTCATATTAATCATTTATCAAAGAAACAAATCTAAATCCAGGAAATTCCTGATATGAAAAATCTTTTTCACTTTTCCTTATTACCAAAATTATAGATTGAGCTTCTCTACCCACTGGTATTACCAATCGTCCGCCAACTTTCAATTGATAAAGTATATTTTCAGGAATATCCTCAGCGGCAGCGCTAACAATTATTTTATCATAAGGTTCGTACGTAGTTAATCCTTTTGACCCATCGCCTGAAACAAATTCAACATTATCAAAATTATACTTGGACACATTTTTTTTAGTAAAATCCAACAATTCAGGAATACGCTCAACCGCAATCACCTGCCCTCTTAAACCAACAACTTTGGCAAGCAGAGCAGTTACCCAACCAGAACCACTGCCGATATCTAAAACCTTATCTCCAAGCCTAGGTTTTAATAATTCAAGCATAAAAGCGACAGTAGCAGGCTGCGATATTGTCTGTCCATAACCAATTAATAATGGTGCATTATAATGAGCTTCCTGCTCCATGCCAGCCATGACAAAATCACGTCTTTTGATAAATTTAAAGGCTCCAATCAATTCTGGGGACTGCAAATAATCATTAGAAACTAAATCTTCTACTAAATTTTGATATTTTGGGGACATAATTATTTTTTTAAATAATATTATATTTGATTACTTGATTTTTCACTTAAAACATGCTATACTTATATTATAAAATAAAAACAAAAATAAAACAAAAATAAAATGTATAAAAAAATAATTTCAGTGTTAACTGAAATTAAAATTAATTCACTTGCAATTTCTAAATATCTAAATAAATACCTATTTATTAACATCGCATTAGTGATAGCGCTAGAAGCATGTCTATTGGGAATGCTTTTTTTTGTTACCCCAAGCAACTTTTTACAAGCAATTGACCAAAAAAGGGATAATTCAATAGTTAATACCTATTCCCTGCTTAATTTAGTAAATCAGGAAAGACAATCAGTCGATATAAATAATTTGGAAATTAACCCCAAGTTGCAAGCTGCTGCCGAGCAAAAAGCCATGGATATTATTACCAATCAATATTTCTCCCACACTTCTAAAACCGGAAAAATTTTCTCTGCTTGGATCAAGGAGTCTGATTATGAATACCTAAGAGTTGGTGAGAACCTAGCCATCTTTTTTAATGATAATAAAAATATAGTTGATGCTTGGATGGAATCAGAAAAGCATAGACAAAATATCCTCAACCCTTATTATAAAGAAACGGGCATCGCAGTTATATATGATAATTTCGAAAATAAAAATACCCACATTATAGTACAAATTTTTGGGGAACCAACTGGTGAATTCATCACCGATATAAGATAATTAATAAATATTATGATTTTAGAATATAAGCTAATGCTAATTCCCTTAATAGTCTTGGCAGTTGTCCAAATAATCAAAATAATAATTGATCTGAGTAAAAGAGAATTTTCTTGGGATGTACTTCTTAACTACGGGGGCATGCCATCTGGACATACAGCTCTGGTAATCTCTGCTACTACAATTATTGGCATCTATACAAATTGGAATTCACCTATATTTTTATTATCAGGCATTCTAGCCTTACTTGTCGTTAGGGACGCTATAGGATTTCGTATGCAATTATCTGAACATGCAAAAATTCTAAATAAGCTAATAAAAGAATTGCCAGATGAGAAAGAATATAAATACCCATATTCTCCAGAAAGAATAGGCCATACTTTTTCTCAAGTTATAACTGGCGGTCTACTAGGACTTGTCTTAACTTTTATTTTAAACTGGTGGATGTAGCTAGGTTTTAAGTGATAGTTTGTAATAAATTTTAAAATCAATCCCGCGGATGCGGGATTGATTTTAAAATTTATTAAACCTATTACCTATATGCTATATACTAATCACTACAACCCAACACCTATACTAACGATTTGCCAGTAATTTCATCAGGCGGATTGATTCCTAATAATTTTAATACTGTCGGCGCTATATCGGCTAAAACACCAACTGGAGTTATTGTGCTTAAATCAAAATCCTCTCCAGCCCGACCTTGTCCAAGCCATTGCTGACCAATCATAACAAATGGTACTGGTGAAGTTGAATGTTCTTTATCCACTTCACCACTTTTTAATTTAATAATCTCTTCTGCATTACCATGGTCGGCTGTTACCAGCATAACGCCATTCTTAGCTAATACGCTTTCCGATATTCTCCCCAAGCACTCATCCACTGCTTCAATACCCTTAATAGTGGCTTGCAAATCCCCAGTATGAGCAATCATGTCAGGTGTGGCATAATTAACTAAAATAAATTCATATTTTCCGCTCTCTACAGATTCAGTAACTTTTTTAGTAATTTCATATGAAGACATCTCAGGTTTGGTAACATAATTCGCTATTTTTGGTGATGGCACCATAATATGTTCTTCACCCGGAAATGGTTTTTCAATACCTCCATTAAAGAAAAAAGTGACATGTGCATATTTTTCAGTTTCAGCAATATGAACCTGCTTCATTCCATTGTCAGACAAAACTTTAGCCAATGGCATTGAAACAGTTTCTGGAGGAAAGGCAATATTGTCAGTCAGATTTTTTTCATATTCTGTCATAGTAACAAAAAAAATATTTTTACATACTTTTTTTCTATCAAAACCTGAAAAATCATCAAATAAAAATGCCTTTGACATTTCTCTAGCTCGATCTGATCTGAAATTAAAATAGATGATAGCATCATTATCATCTACAGTTGTTATTGGCTTTTCATTTCTAGTAACAACTGTGGGAATAAATTCTTCATCAAAAACCCCTTGATCATAAGATTCTTGAATAATTTCTAAAGGATTATCTCCTGACTTTTCTGATTGACCTTGAATTATCGCACTATATACTAATTCAATCCGATCCCACCTGTTATCCCTGTCCATTGCATAATATCTTCCTGAAATCGTAGCTAATTCCCCCAACCCGATAATTTTCAAAACTTTCAACAAACTAGTAATAAATGACAAACCGCTATTTTTGGATGTATCTCTGCCATCCAAAAAAGCGTGTATATACAATTTTTTTACTTTGTGCATTTTAGCCGTTTCAATCAAGGCAAATAAATGCTCAATGTAGCTATGAACCCCGCCATCAGATACCAAACCCATAATATGCAAACTTGAATCATTCTTCTTTACATGTTCAAATGCATCTATAAAAGCCTTATTCTTAACAAATGTTCCATCAGAAATAGCTCGAGTTATTCTTGGTAAATTATGATATAATATTTTTCCTGATCCAATAGAAAGATGCCCAACTTCACTATTACCCATTTCACCCCATGGTAATCCTACTGATTCACCAGAGGCTTGCAGAGTAAAAGCCGGATAATTTGCAATAAAATTATCATAGTTTGGAGTTTTAGCCAGGATTATAGCATTACCAATTGACGGCGGTGCTATTCCCCATCCATCTAAAATTACTAATACTACCGGTTTTGTTATATTTGCTACCATTTTATTATATTTACTGCACAATTAGTTTCGTTACAAATCCAATTTTAATAAATTTCTTCCTGTCATTTCCCGAGAAGGTTTTACTCCCATTACTCCTAAAATTGTCGGCGCAATATCAGCTAGAGCGCCTTTTGGCAAAACCTGTTTATTAGACAATTTTTCATTACTCACTATAAAAAACGGAACCGGATTGGTTGAATGTTCAGTGTCTATTTCACCAGTTTCAATATTGATAATTTCTTCAATATTTCCATGATCAGCGGTAATAAACAAAACTCCATCCCGGCTTAACACTTCATCTATTATTTCCTTCAATATTTTATCAATAGACTCAACTGCTTTAATAGCAGCTCCCAAATTTCCAGTATGACCCATCATGTCAGGACTAGCTAAATTTATTCCATAAAAATCATATTTCTCTAATTTAATATTATCAATCAAATATTTAGCAACCAGCTGAGTAGACATTTCCGGAGTCTGCTCATAAGAATCTACTTTTGGCGATGGTACAAAAATTCTATCCTCTCCAGCAATTGGAATGTCATAACCGCCGTTAAAAAAATAAGTCATATGAGCATATTTTTCACTTTCAGCTATATACAATTGCTCATAATTTCGCAAAACCATGGGCAAGGTACCTTCAATATCAGCTGAAGGATAAGCCGTCAAAACATTTTCTAAATCCGGCCCAAAATCTGTCATAGCAACAAACATTATATTCTTTAACTTTTTGGTTCTTTTGAATGAATTTTTATTTAAGTTTTCAAAATCTGCTTGAACAAAGGGTTTGGTTAATTGCCTGGCTCGATCAGAACGTAAATTAAAAAAAATTATGGAATCTTTGTCATTCATCCGAGCAAATTTTTTATTCTTATCTATAGATATTATATATGGACTAATAAACTCATCTGTCTCGCCATTGGCATAAGCTTCTTTTATAGCTTGTTCGGGTTTTAAAACTACATTACCTTTCCCCAATATCAAAGCGTCATATACTTTCTTTGTTTTTTTCCAATCTTTCTTTCTGTCAAGATAAACCCTTCCCATAATAGTAGCGATTCTTTCATTCGGTTGCAAAAATTCTTCTAACTCCCTTAAAAATTTAATACTCGCATATTTAGGCGTATCTCTGCCATCTGTAAATAAATGCAAAAAAATATTTTGGATCCCATAACTCCTGATCATCTTAATTAAAAATCTTAAATGATCAGGATTTGAATGAGCAGAATCTTTATCAGATAAAAGCCCCATTAGATGTAAGTCACCTCCAGTGTTTAAAACATGATCAATAGCAGCTACAAATGCTGCGTTTTTAAAAAATGTACCATTAGCAATACTTTTATTAATCACTGCTACATCTTGTTTGATTATTCTACCAGCGCCAATAGTCATATGTCCAGCTTCACTATTCCCATCTTGCCCTGGCAACAAACCAACATCAACTCCTGAAGCAGATAATGTAGTATGAATATGCTCTCTCCATAACATACTGTAAGTAGGAGTTTTAGCCATTTCAATTGGATTGTCAGGCTGGTTTTCAGTAATCCCCCAACCGTCAATTATTACCAAAACATAAGGCTTTATTTTTTTTACTTTATTATTCATTATATAAAATTGTAAAAAAGAGAGGTTTTAAAAACCCTCCTTATTATATCATATCGATTATTAAAAACAAAAAAAGACTCCTTTATTCATTTTTTTCCAAATATTCAACTATATAAATTCTCTTTCCAATTTAACCAATCGATTATATTTAGCCACTCTTTCTGCCCGAGCAGGCGCTCCTGATTTGATATATTCGGCTCCAACAGCTAACGCTAAATCAGCAATAAAATCATCTGGGGTTTCACCACTACGATGTGATATTACAACTTTATAATTATTCTTTTGAGCAAGCTTTATAGCAGATATAGTTTCTGAAACAGTTCCGATCTGATTTAATTTTATCAAAACTGAATTTGCTACCCCGAGTTCTATTCCTTTTTGCAAACGTTTATAATCTGTAACAAATAAATCATCACCTACTTGCATAATCTTATCAGATATTTTCTTAGACTGTAATATCCAACTATCCCAATCATCTTCACCAAACCCATCTTCAATTGATATTATTGGATATTTTTTTATCCACTTTTTATACAAAGATATCAAATCTTTAGCTGTAAATTTTTTATTTTCAAATTTATACTTTCCCCCATCATAAAATTCTGAAGCCGCCACATCCATTGCTAAAAAAACATTTTTTCCAGGTAAATATCCAGCTTGTTTAATAGCTTTAAGTAACAATTTTAGAGCATGCTCATTATTTTTCAATTTTGGTGCAAATCCACCTTCATCGCCTAATCCAGTACTTAAACCATTTTTATTTAAAATATTTTTTAGCTCATGATATATTTCTGATCCTGCCCTCAATCTCTCTGCAAATGATACCAATTTCGGAACAATCATAAATTCTTGAATAGACAAATTATTATCTGCGTGTCTACCACCATTAAGGACATTCATCATTGGATAAGGAAAACCTATTTTTTTTGGAAATGAATAAACATTTTGCAAATACTTATACAAAGACATTTTATTTTCATATGCCACTGCTCTGGCAAATGCCATAGAAACCCCAAGAATTGCATTTGCTCCAAGATTTTTTTTATTCTTTGATCCGTCAATTGCGCACAATTCATAATCAATATCAATAATATCTTTAAAATCTTTACCTCTTAACTTCCTATTCAATACCACATTAATATTCTTAACCGCCTTGGTTACTCCCATGCCTTTATATCTCTTTCCCCCGTCTCTTAACTCTAATGTCTCATGACGACCGGTTGATGCCCCTGACGGAACACCAGCTGTAGCTTTAATGCCAGTTGCAAGTGTTACCGTAGCAGCAATTGTCGGGTTGCCACGTGAATCCAAAATTTCCAAAGCAGTAATTTTTTTTATTTTCGGCATAATATTTTTATTTCAATTATTTATTAACTACTTTTATAACATCATCACTATCATACTGATTTTGTCCTACTCCATTTGCGCCAAACGATCCTACTACCACAGAATCAAAACAACCACCTCCGCCATCGCAAGGTTCATTATCTAAATTGATTTCGTAATCGGTATCAAAAAAATAATTATTTCCCCATGGATCAGAAGGAATACTAAGCATATATGCTCCAGCCCAATTTGAAAACAATCCATCAGTTTGGGTTATACCTGATGATTGAGTAGTCAAGTCCCACACTTCATTATTAGCGCCAGTATTGACTTGATCAGGAATTTGATGCCCTGGCCATTCGCCAGTGTCTATCATTAATTGCCCAATAGCAGAATAAATAACATCTATATCTTGTTGAGCTTTAGCAATTTTCGCTTTACTTCTAGCATTATTAACTGCAATCATAGTTATACTTGACAACAAACCTATAATCCCGATAACAACCAATATTTCTATTAAAGTAAATCCTGATTTATTAAACTTATTTTTCATAATTAAAACTGTTTATTTTAATAAAGGCTTTAAGCCTGGTAAATTCTTTTTTTCCAAAAAATCCAACATGGCACCGCCTCCAGTTGAAATATAATCAAAACTGGCAAACAAATTCATATCTTGAATAAGCCAAACAGTTTCTCCACCACCTAAAACTGTAAAACATTTACGTTTTGACCTAGCCGCTATTAATTCGGTCAAAGCTCTAGAAGCATGGCTAGATTTTTTATCCTCAACAATTCCCAGTGGACCATTCCAAAAAATAGTTTTAGCTTGTTTTATTACATCTGACCACTCAAGTACTGTTTTAGTACCAATATCAATAATCCTATCATATTGCTTAATATCAATAAGATCTTTTTGACAAGCTTCCAATTTTTTTGTTTTCACATCATCAACCGTGACATCTGTAGGAATAATTATTTTTTTTGAATATTTCTTATACAGTTGCTTTACTTCAGTCATCATATCCTTTTCTACCAATGATTTACCAACCTGATTGCCAGCAGCGGCAATAAAATTATTAGCCAGCCCCCCGCCAATCAATAAATAGTCAACTTTTTTAGCAATGCTATCGATCAACTTCACTTTTGTTTCTATTTTTGCGCCACCCAACACGACTACTAAAGGTTTTTTTGGTTTAGAAAAAAATTTAGTTAATTGTTCGACCTCTGACAAAATTAGCAAACCGGCATAACTCGGCAAATATTTTGTTATAGCGACCAAAGATGCCGCCCTTCGATGAGAAACAGCAAAAGCATCATTAATAAAAATATCACCCAAAATTGCAAGGTCTTTAGCAAATTTATCAGAATTTTTTTCTTCACCAATATGAAATCGCAAATTTTCCAATAAAACAATATTCCCATTATGCATCTTATCAAGATGCTGCTCTACTTTTTTTCCTATACAATCATCCAACTTCACAATCTTTCTTTTAAGTAGAGTTGTCAGTCTTCTAGCAATCGGAGTAAGTCTTAAAGATTTATTTTTTTTACCATGAGGTCTGCCTAAATGAGATAATAGAATTACTTTTGCACCTGCTTTTGTTAAATAGTCTATAGTTGGTAACACTCGTCGCAGACGAAAATCTTCACAACCATCTACTTCTAAATTATCACCTAAACTAACATTAAAATCTACCCTGAGTAACACTCTTTGCCCTGCCAAATTTTTTATCTGTTTTATTGATTTTAATTTCATTCTTTTTGTTTAATATCCCTTCGTCCCGCTCAGCGAGACTTCGCTTTTCTATTTCTGTCTATTAATTAGTGTATTTATCAATTAGCTATGGGGTATTACCTGCCTGCCTGCAGGCAGGCAGGTACAAATTTATTAAGTAATTGAATTTAAAATTTTTTCTACCTGCTCTTTATCAACTTTTTTTATTATAATTATATATTACCATAACTCAATTTTTTTTAATACTCTCAATTTTATAGAAAAATACATATTTTTAAATTGCATACAAATTAATAGGGACTCCGTTGTTACCTGATTTTTCTTTTTTTATTAAATTCAAATCGGCAATAGAAAAGGTATAAGATATAATTTTAGTACCGCTGTCACATTCTTTTTTTATTTTTTGACTTAATCTGCTGAACGCTTTCCTAGTCAAACCATAAACAAAAAATTTATTATAGTCACTAAAGTCGCATTTAAAAAAATCTCTATTTTTTAATTCTATATTCTGACAGCCAAAAAAAATTTTTTTACTATAAGTTATCAAAAACAACGGCCAAGCAATTTCAATACCAACAAAATTTGTTTGCGGATATTTTTTCGCCAAATAAACAAGTAAACTGCCTGTACCACAACCAACATCAACAAAATTATCGCCTTCTTTCAATTTTGCTAATTTATCAATTCTGCTAAAATCTTTTCTTCTAGTAGGCACCCATGGAGCCATAGATATTGCCCCTCTAGACATCCCAAATAAAACTAAGATTATAATAATCAAAACTATCCAAGTCATGCGTTAAAAATTTTTTTATTATCAACTACCATTAACTAATTTTTTCAATTTATTAATAAAATTTACCAGCTTCCTCCTCCGCCACCACCAAAACCACCGCCAGAAAATCCTGAGCCGCCAGAACCAGTGCCACCCCGAGCTGCTGCAGAAAAACCACTATTTACATTAGTAGTAAAACCAGATAAATCATCAATCAAGCTCAAAGCTATCAAATTACCTGTCATACCTCCTTCATACCATGTAGGCGGCTCAATATACATATCAGCAAACTGCTTGGCCCATTTTTTTTCAACTCCCATCGCTATTGCAAACGGTAAAAATTTCATAAACTGTTTAGGATCCTTTTCCGGAGCATTATGAAATTCTAACCGATCTTTGTCAGTCACAGCCAAAAATTCTTTAAAACCTAGAATACTTTCTTTTGTTTCAGCTCCATGTTTAGTCTTTTTGCTCATTATCCAGCCAAAACCCATAATGATAACTCCTGATACAATCAAAGCTACAATGCCCGCGCCAAACCAATCTCCTAAATATATTGCCAAGAAAATTATACCGATTCCGAGTCCCATGTACAAACCTCTGACTTTCTCAGGATTTTTCTTATAATACCCTTTTAGAACCATTTCTTCATTTATATCTCTTTTGAATAACTTTATTTTCTTGCTCATACTAACATCTTTTTTTATTTTTGACATCTTTTTTTTACTTCCAGAAATTGCATTATTACCAAAAATAATTTCACCAATATCTTTTTCAATTTTACTATTTATTTCACCAATATCTTTTAATAATATCAACTCATAATCTTTGCCAGAAAACACGCTTTGCTTCTCTATTTTTTTAATTTTTAGAAAACCTTGCTGAGCCAAATAAATAATGCCAGCAGTAATATCTCGATTATCAACTTTTTCATCAATCAAAGATCCGAGGAGTGTCGGTTTTAAATCTTGCGGTGGATGATATTCAGGAATGATAGTTCCTTTCCCTTTAGGATCTCGTCCTTTATAAAACCATAATAAAAACATAAATACAAAAACCAATACCGGCAATGCAATTATAAAATTATTTTTCAGCCATCTCATAAAAAAACTAAACTCACCTGGCTGATCTAAATAGCCCTTAGGCATACCAAAAGCAATTGTCATTCCTTCCTTAGGATATAATTCTGATTTATTCTGAAAAATAGTAGTAAATCCATTTTCAATAAGACATTCTTCGTCAGAGCCATATTCCCCTTGATAGCATGACACTTGAATATTTTCTTTGGAACCAGAATAAAAAATCTCTGCCCTAACATTTTTGATTGGTACTGGCCATTGATTTCCTGTCAAATTCCAATAAAATTCATCAAATTCATCAAAATAATTAATCGCTCCTGTAACCTTATAAATAATTTCATATTTATTAAGACCGTCAACAAAAACTTCCGCTTGACCAATTTTTATTTCTTTATTTTTCCCTTTATTACTAACTTCATACATTTCTGGTTGTTCATTTCTCATAACATCTGAAACACTAATATCAATTTTCCTTTCCCCGAATTTGCCTTGATAGCTAATCGGAATGTTCCGATAAATGCCATGCTTTTGCAAATTACCGAAATCATAAAAAATTGTTTCTTGAATAGTAATTGTGGCATCAGCATCAATCTTAATATTTACTTGAAAATGAGTAATTTCTTCTGCACTTACCCAAAAACCAAAAAGTAGACTTATTAATCCAATTAAAAGACCTATTGCGACATGCCAAATTTTTATACTACCGCTTTTCACTTATTAAAATTAATATTTAAATTTCTATTTCTTCAGAATTATGGTCTTCGGAATTTTCTTCATCTAAGCCATTATCTAATTCTATTTCGTCATTAGCATGATTATTGATTTTTTTTTCTAGTTCTGGCTGAACTTTATTTGATTCTGACCTGATAACTTCACATTTTTCTTTTTTAACTGTACTTATGCCCAGTATTTGATATAAACCACAAAAATTTATAAAACTAGTTATAGCTAAAATTATTGCCAAAATCCACCAATATGGCGAATGAAAAAATGCTAAAACAACGAATAATAAAGCAAAAAATAATCTAATAAATCTATCAATTTTACCTATATTTTTTCTCATAAAATTTTATTAATTTATTAAATATATATAAATTTTCCTATAAATATATTATACAGAATTAAAGGCCATTTTAAAAGAATTTTATATATCCTCATTAAAATAGATAATATTAATTTATCATCTTGAACATTTAACATTTGAATTTTGGGCTTTTTGGTATTTGGATTTTCCTGCCTGTCTAGACGAATCGGCAAGACTCACAATAGTAACTAATTATACGACAAGTCTAATACGGTAATGTAAATTTAAATGTGGAGCCCTTGCCATAACCATCGCTTTCCGCCCAAATATTACCGCTATGTCCTTCAATAATTTTCTTAGCAATATAAAGCCCGAGCCCTACTCCGCTAGTATCTACTTTATTAATATCTTTGCCACGACGGAACTTATTAAATAATTCATCTAATTCTTCATAAGAAATTCCCCTACCAGTATCAGTAACACTAACTAAAACATATTTTTCCATCTTTTTAACCTCAATAACAATTTTCCCGCCATTAGGAGTATATTTTATTGCATTATCTATCAAATTCAAAATAACATCAGTTACTTTATCACTATCACACGATGTGCTTATATCAGACTTTGTTTTAAATTCAATCTTAATATTTTTTTCCGTTGCTTCAATTTCTAAAGATTTAATAATATCAGAAATTATATTATTAATATTCTGCTTGGTCTTAAGTATTTTTAAACGACCAGACTCAATTCTAGAAATATTCAAAAAGATATTTATCAAACGAATTAATCTCTCCGAATTTCTCAACAAAACTCCGACAATATCATTTTGCTCTTTAGTCATCTTGCCATAATCACCATCTGACAACATAGACAAATATCCTTTAATAGCCGATAATGGCGTTCTTAATTGGTGAGAAGTGATGGATAAAAATTCAGTTTTAGCTTCATCAAGTTTAGTCAATCTGGCATTAGCTTCTTGCAAAGCCGAAGTAATCTTTTTTAATTTTTTAACCTGTTTAATCTCTCTTAAAATACTTTTTACTAATAAAATACTAATAATAACTACAGCAACAAACACTATTACATTAATTACTAACTCGGTATAAGTACTTGAAGTTAATACTTTTACTAACAAAAAAAATGATAAGAGCACGCTTAATAATTCAGATGCAATAACTTTTATATTCATTAAATTATAACGTATAAGAGCGTAAACAAAGCTTAATATCAATGGAATATGAAACAAATGACCAAAACGAACAAAATTAGTTCTCTTAAAAAAAACAACTGATAAATAATTAAAAAATACCATTAAACTAAATGTCAATATCAAACCCGCTGCAATATATTTCCATTGTTTTTTCTCAAGACCTTCCGCTCTATAAAACCTCTTAAATAAATAAAAGAAAGAAAAAATTGTAAAAAAAATAATATATAGACCAAATACTGGCATTAATAAACCTTTTACCGGCTCTATATTTTGATTGTTATAAACAACCGATTCAAATATTAGAGGTGTTAGAGATAACCCCATTAAAACAATGGTAATAAATATAGAGGAATAAAAAACCCATTTATTCCAAGTAATTTTTTTATCTGGGAATGTGTAAATAAATAAAAATAGTAAATATGTTTGCGGAATAGCAAATAACATAACTATTCTAATCCAAAATAAAGTAAATTCTGGATCACTATGCACAGAAAAAAAGTTATTTACGCCCCAAAATGTCAACGATAATACTAATAAAACAAAAAATATTTGATTAACATTCTTTTTCCCATAATAATACACAAAAATTACTAACGTTATATTAGATAATGCTGTGATTACTAAAGTTAAAAAATCAAAATTAAACATATTGTTATAAAATAACTATAACTTTTTTTAGTCAATAATCCAAGATTGCTTACCAGAACGAGAGAAATAATCAGAACTGTTATAATCCCAAAACTCAATTTTTGGAATTACTTTCTCGCCCATAGATTCAAACAGCTTATTAAATTCAAAATTTGTCTCTCTTAAATTTTTAATAATTATTTCTTGAATAGTATTTTTGATTTCATTATCAATTTTAATATTTTCCATCAATTCAATATCTATTTTTAAATAAGAATTGTTGTTATTATCATACAATTTTTTCATAACAAATCTTCCAGAAATATATTTCTTAATATAATCATCTTCTAAACCTTTTTTAATATTATCAGGATAGATTAATAATCCATATAAAATAACAGCTGACTTTTTCCCCTTCAATTCTAAAAATGGTAAGTTCCAAATAGACATTCTATTTTTAGAATTTTTATTTAGTATATTAACACCATTTTTATCTAATTTTTTTTTCATCCGCTCAAAAGAGACTACTCTGCCCTCATCTTTAATATTATATCTTAATAAAGGAATACTGCCATCAGAAGAAAAAACTAATTCATTTTTAACTTGTTCAAAATATTTTGAAAGTGGATTATATTGGAATAAACCAGGAATATTTACCGCCTGAAAAAATAATCTATTCTTTATTTCCTCATTAATTGTAGCTAATTGTCTTAAATAAATTGTTACTGGCGTTTCGTGTGCTAATATATTTGCATCAGCAGATCCATACAAACTAAAAGAATCATATATTTTATTACTACAACATGCTTTCTCCATTATTTCTAATCTCCAATTTTCACTAAAACCCTCACCAGCAAATAAAAATTTAATATTAAACTTACTCCATTCAATATTATTTTTTAAACCCACATCAATAATATCTTTTAAAAAGGGGGGGTAACCAGCTAAAACTACTTGATCATATTTACCACCTAATTTACTTATCAAACTACTTGTTTCTTCAATACTGATTCCTGGGCTAATAACTGTTAAAGGATAATTTTTTTGTGATAAACGCATACCACAATTTTGAGTAAGTACGCCAGCAACATACATGCCCATTGAAAAACATACTATCAATAAAGTACTTTTATTATTAATCTGAAAAAATTCTTTAAATAATATTTCATGTTGCAAAGAAGCTTCAAATTCTTGCCAACTGGACCTAAACCAAAAAAATGGATCCCCGCTAGATCCTGAGCTAACAGAAATTATAGTCTGTTTATTAAAAGATCCTTGCCAACAGAGATCCTGTAATTGATATTTATTCAAGTAATTATTCTTATCAATCAAAGGCACTTTTTGAAAATCATTCCAAGTAGCAATATCTTTATGATTGATATTATTTTTCTTCAAAAACTTTTTATAGGCTGGCACTTCTTCGGCAGCCCGATGAAACAATTTAAGAAATTTTGTTTTTGCTTTGGCGACTAACTCTTCACTAGAAATATTCTCCAAATCTTTTTTAAAACTATCTGCATTATAACTATCAAAATCAATAGTATAGTTTTGTGAATAATTCTTATCACTTAAAAAAAATTCTATGCCTTTAAAATTGTTCTTTTTCATTTATTTATAATAATATCTTCTGCTATTTTTTTTGCAATAAAATTAGGAGATAATTTTTCTAACTTTGAACGCTCTGCCACTTTTTTTAATATTACCTTAATATTTTCTATTCTTGCCAAAACTCTTTCTTTTTGATAACCACCTCCTTCAAATTGATCAACTATATTTATCAACCCTCCAGCATTAACAATAAAATCAGGCGCAAAAAATATTCCTTTGTTATATAACTCTTCTCCAATCATTTCTGATGACAATTGATTATTCGCCCCACCAACTATTATTCTTGTTTTCAACTCTTTAATACTGGTGTGATTAAATTCATCTCCTAAAGCACAAGGAGAATAGATATCAACTGGATATGTATGAATTTTTTTGTAATCAACAAATTCTATATTCGGATATATTCCTTTTATTCTATTTTCTACATCTTTATTAATATCCGCAACAATAACATTAGCATTATTCTCAATCAACAATCTTAACAACTCTCCGCCTAATTTGCCAACTCCCTTGATAGCCACTTTAATTCCATCTAATTTTTCTACGCCCTTTAATTCTTTAACAACACCCTGTATTCCATAAAAAACTCCTAATGCAGCCATGTCGGATGTAGAAAATCTTTTTCCTCCATCAGTAGAATGCCCTAAGATATATTTTGATTGTTGTGACATTATTTTAGTATCAGATTCATTGATACCAATATCTGGCCCGGTAGTAAATTCTCCCTGTAATTTATCTACTTCTTGAACGTAAGCTTTTAATAACTCGCTATTCTTATTTTTTTGTTCTGAAATAATTACAGCTTTTCCTCCACCAAATTTAACTCCGGCTAAAGCGCACTTATATGTCATTGCTTTTGATAAATTCAACACATCTTTTACAGCTTCTTCATCCGTTTTATAATGCCATATTCTAGTACCACCAGTTGCTGGACCTAAATTTGTATTATGTATAGCAATATATCCTCTTAATCCTACTGTTTTATCTACAAAAAAAACCACTTTCTCATGATTATCATATTCTGAAAATTGTTTTATTTCTTCTATATTTAACATTTCTTATTTATTATTTTATCCATACGAAATTCATACCTTCCCGAAGGCACTTCATAATTATTTGCAATTTGTCTGGCAAAATAACATAAAACCGCCCCCCTTAAAAATGAACACTCTGCCAATTGAGGTATGCCAGCAATTTTATTACCAATTAACGAGAATGATTCCTGTAGTCTTGTTACTAAATATTTAGCTCCAATAAAATCTTTTGCCAACTCTATCTTTTCTTTAATATCCCTAGGCTTATTATTTATTTTAGCAATAATATTGTTCTGCAAATATCCATTCATTATTTTTAAATCTTCATCAATGTCATACCTTTCTATATCAATGATTAAATTTTCACCATTGCCAGTAACCATTAAAACTGGAATCTTATATTTTTTTGCCTTTTCTCTTATATCAATTTTTAATTTTAAGTTATCAGTCTCTTCAATTAAAAGATCCAGCTTCGGATCTAATAAAAATTTTTCTTCATCACCGCTTATCACTCCTTGATCAAAAATATCAATTTTCATATATGGATCAATCTCAAATACTTGCCTGGCAGTCAATATTGCTTTATTTAAACCCAATTCTGAAAGACTTGAACGAAAACGATTTAAATTTGATGCTGATAAAATATCAAAATCGGCAAACTTCATACATTTTGACCCGCCTTCTAAAGCAATACAGACTGCAGCCGGATTTCCTACATTCAAACCTGCGATTCCGATTTTAAAATCTTTAAATTTTTTTTGCTCTGCTTTGGTAATTAATTTATTATTTCTAGAAATCCTTAAATCATAAAAATCATCCTCGTCAATAATATGTACTATACAATTTTTCCACGGATAATAAATCCATTTGCCATCATAAAATTTTGTGGCAACACTCTCTTCTTTTAATTTATTGTTTTTAAATAGCAAAGATGGGTCTTTTATTAATTGTAATTCATTTTCAATTTCTGAATACTCGTCAACTATTTCATTAACAGTCCCCTCTTTTATTAATTTTATAAAAAAATTTTTATCTTTATTGTCAGACAAATCAAATATTACAGGCTGAAAAATATTTCTACCATTTTTATCTATCTTGCAATTATTGACTAATTTTTCTATTTCCATATTTCCTTTATCAATTTTCTAACAAATTATCATTCAACAAAATTCGTGGTGTATGTTTCATTTTCCCGCGAATATTTCCTATACATAACAAAAATTGAGGCAACTCACTTGTATTCAATATTTCTTGTAAATTTTTTCGAAAATCTCCAATTTCAATACTGGCAACATAAATTGAAAAATCTAAATTATCTTTAATTATATTCAGCATTAAACGTTCTGACGAACGACCAGCTTCTAACCAGCTATATTTATCATCATTATTTGTAGTTAAAACATATATGCCAGGAGCAGATCTGATACTAAAATAATTTAGTTTAGATAAAATTCGACCAAAATTAAAATATGAAATTAAAACAGGGACAATAAAAGATAACAAACCTGGCATTTTTAAAGAATAACCGGGCAAACCATCTTTTTTATTGGAAAAATTATTGTGCATCCAATTAGACATTTCTAGACGAAACTCCTTATCACTATGAGCCATTTTCATCCCCTGAGAAGTTAAATCTGCAATTTTTTGAATATTATTTTTATTATTTACACATTTTAAATTTACGATTTCAGATGATAATAATTTTTCATATTTTATTATAGTTTCTAAATTATCAACATAATTGGAAAAAATACCACGAGTATTTACTCTATTCGATATAGCTTCTAATAAATCTTTATATTTTTCATTTACTTCATCAGATTCGCTAAAAAAAACTTCTGCAACAAGATTTTCTTCACTATCAATTTTATACTTAATATCGCTATAAATTCCAAAATATTTAGCAGCAATTATTAGATTTTCCAAAAAACATCCAATGCTAATATATAAATCTCTGCCTGTTGGATCAGCCTGTGGTAAAATTTTTGCAGGATTAATATATACTTTGCAAGTATTATTTTTAATTTTATACAACCATGGCTGACTATTATGTGTTGACGGAGCTAAAATCGCATAATTTAAGATAAATCTTATTTTATCTTTTAAATCGCCTTCAGCTGGAAAATCATTTTTATTTAATTCCCAATTATTTAAGTTCATTGTTTAGATTTATAACTTTATTATAACAAAAAAATACTTTTTTCATAAATTAATCATTATTAATATATCTGCAAGTAAATTCCAATAAACCTAAACCTTCCCTACAATTCTCAAATAAGTAATGCCAACACCATTAGCTAACAGCTCCTCTGCCGATATCCTTGGCAGAGATTTTTTATACCTCCACAAAATTTCTTGCTGTAATGCATTAATATCTTTGATGTGTGAAAATGAATATTGCCAAACATCAGCGTCAAGTTTTTCATAAGCAACACCCTCTTCAACATCTATACATTCGGCCATATAACAATTTTTAAAATCCAATAATGGTAATTGTTCATTTTTTTGATCAATAAAAAAACCAGGCTTAATTATTCTTGGCAAAGCATATAATTTACCTAGGCAATGTCCACTATATTCTAAATTAAAATGAGTAAATAAACCAATTGGCTCGGGAAAATTTTGATAATCTTTCTGATGTATTCTGATAATTCCATCTATTTTGTATGTCAGGCACGCATCAAAATTTGTAAGCATTTTCTCCTGACCATCATTGTCTATGAACAAACACTTATCATTCAAACTTCTTTTTGTAAAAAATGGAATCATTATAGTTACCAAGATCAAAACTATTTGACAAGTTCAATCATTTCTACCAAACGATTTGCATATCCCCACTCATTATCATACCAAGCAACAATTTTTACCATATCGCCATCGGTAACTTTAGTCAATGATAAATCAACAATAGACGAAGCTGGATTGCCGATAATATCTGATGAGACCAAAGCCTCGTCAGAAACTTCTAAAATATTTTTATATCTATCAGTATTAGCAGCATCAATCAAAGCTTGGTTAACTTTTTCAACAGTCACTTTCTTTTTCAACAAAAATGTAAAATCAGCCAAAGAACCGCAAATAGTCGGCACCCTGACTGCTAAACCATCAAATATCCCTTTAAGTTCTGGTATAACTTGAGCAGTAGCGCTAGCTGCACCTGTAGTAGTTGGCACTATATTTGTTGCCGCCGCTCTGGCTCTACGCAAATCTCGATTCGGACCATCAACTAAATTCTGGTCAGCAGTATAAGAATGAATTGTGGTCATCGTGGCTTTTTTCACTCCAAAAATACTCTGCATAACCTGTGCCACTGGAGCTACACAGTTTGTGGTACAAGAAGCATTGCTAACTACATTATTCTTATTTTTCTTGTCAGAATTAACTCCTAGCACAAAAATTGGAGTTTCTCCATCTTTCGGCGGAGCAGAAATAATTACACCGCGAGCCCCCGCTTTAATATGTAAATTTGCCATTTCAGTAGTTCGAAAAATTCCAGTACATTCAAGCACAAAATCAACATCCAGAGAACGCCATGATAAAGAAGCTGGATCTTTTTCTGAAAAAATTGCATACTGCTTACCATCAACCATAATATTCTTTTCATCATAAGATATTTCTTTATCATATTTTCCATAAACTGAATCATACTTCAATAAGTACACCAAAGCCTCAATATTACCCAAATCATTTATAGCCACCACTTCCATATCATCCCTAGTTTGAATTATTTTGAAAGCAGCTCGGCCAATTCTGCCAAAACCATTTATAGCGATTTTAATTTTATCCATAATTATAAATTAATTTTTATTATTTTAATATATGTCTAATTATTTTATTGCCCTCGCTATCCAATTTTACATCAACAGCATTCTGTAAAAAATAACGAGATATTACCTTGCCACTACCTTCTGGTATTTTAATCTTTGTGCCAATTCTTGGTATTTTCTTATTTAATTCATCATACTGCTCATTTTCATAAGCCAAGCAACACTTCAAACGACCGCAAATACCTGACAATCTATCCACTCCTCGATGAGCAATATTCTGTGTTTGAGCCATATCAGCCGAAACCTTGCCTAAAAATTTCAAATGCCCCTGACAGCACAATGCACAGCCACAATCACCAATATCACCATTTATTTTAGCTTCATCCCGAACACCAATTTGTTCAAGTCTTATATTGCCATGGTACCTTTTAGTAAGATCTTTTAAAAGATTGCGAAAATCTACTCTACCTTGAGCTATAAACGAAAAAATTAATTTTTCCTTGTCAAAAGAAAAATGAGCGTCAATTAATTTCATAGACAAAGCATATTTTTTTACCAGCTCATGACAATATTCCAACGCTCCTTTTTCCGCAATATATATCTCTTTCAATCTATTGTTATCATCTTCGGTTGGCTTACCAATATATTCAACATATTCTCCGGAAAAATCTTTGGCAAAATCTTCTATAGAATCTACCTTGCCAATTTCTCTTCCCCATTCTGCTTTTACTAATATTTTATCACCTACTTTAAAATCAGGATTATCAATTTTTATATAATACTTAGAATCCCAACAAACAAATTGTACACCCACTAATTTCATTTTTTATACAATAACTAGTTAATAACAGTTCCTAAACTCTTATTTTTTAACAATTTTTCCATACAACCTCTATTCCACTTAAATATACGCATGTTTAAATCATTGTCTCTGGCCAAAGCAAAAGCTGTCTGATCCATAACATTTAAACGATCCTTGAGTATTTGATCGTAAGTTAATTTATCATATTTTTTAGCGTTTCGAAACCTTTCTGGATCTTTATCATAAACACCATTTACTTTTGTCGCTTTCAATAAAACATCCACGCCAAGCTCCAAAGAAAAAACTACTGAAGCTGTGTCAGTAGAAAAATATGGCAATCCAGTTCCGCCAAATATTAAGACCATACCTGATTCATAATCCTGTTTAGCTCTTTCTGGTTGATGATGTGTTCCGACTTGAGAAATATTTAAAGTAGAATCCAAAACCGCCTGAATTCCCAAACTTTCCAAAGTTGCTTTCAAAACCAAACCATTGGTCACCGCGCCGCACATACCCGCATAGTCAAGAATAGTCCGATTCAAATCTGCTTTAATTCTGCCGCCGCGCATAATATTGCCAGCCCCAACAACGACTGCGACTTTTTTTTTCTTAGCTGTCAAAACTTTTATCTCTTTTGCTACTTGTAAAACCTTTGAGATATTGATGGCATCACCGCCTTTTTGAAAAAATTCTCCGGAAATTTTCAATAATATTCTATTCATATAAAAAATATAAAAAATTAATCTAAATATTATTAATAATAAAACAAAATTGAAAAAAATTCAAAAAACCCTGACTAAAGTCAGGGTTTTTATCATAAGCTATATCTGACAAATTTATTAATTTTTATATTCTCACCGATTTTTGCTATGCTGGCAGTCAACAATTTTTCTATGGTTAATGAATCTTCCTTAATATAACTTTGCCTCAAAAGACATGTGCCGGCGTAATACTTTTCCAATTTACCTTCAATTATCTTTTCGATAATATTAGCTGGTTTATCAGAATCTTTCATTTCTTCCCGATAGATGTCTTTCTCTTTATTTTTTTCTTCTTCTGGAACATTATCAGGGGATAAATATTTTGGATTCATAGCTGCTACCTGCATAGCTAAATTGTTTGCTAACTCTTTAAACTGATCAGTCCTAGCTACGAAATCTGTTTCGCAATTCAAAGAAACCATAGCCGCCACCCTGCCATTAGCATGCAAATACATTCCGATCAAACCTTCAGATGCATCACGATCAGATTTCTTAGCAGCAATCTTTTGTCCTTTTTTTCGAAGTAACTCTATTGCTCTGTCAACACTGCCATTGGCTTCAACCAAAGCTTGTTTGGCATCCATCATGCCAGCTCCAGTTTTATCTCTTAATTCTTTTACATCACCTGCTTTAATATCCATATTTTTATAATTATTTTTTATTATTTTCCTCTTTTGGTTTGGAAACTGTTTTCTTCTCAACTACAGGAACTTTTTTGGCAAACTCTGCCTTGCCCAATCTTACTGCCTGAACAATCAAATCAGTAATTAATTGCACTGACCGAATGGCATCATCATTAGCAGGAATTGGATAATTAACTTTATTAGGATTTACATTGGTGTCACACATTGCCACAATTGGAATATTCATATTCCTTGATTCGTTGATAGCTGTTTTCTCTTCCTTAATATCAACTACGAAAATCAAACTTGGCAATTTACTCATTTTCCTAATGCCACCGACCTTATACAAAAGACTATCATATTCTTTTTGCAAATTTAGTTGCTCTTTTTTAGTATACCGATCCCATTCACCTTTTTCTTTTTGCTTTTCAAGTTTTTCCAATTTTTTAATCAACTTAAAAACAGTTTTAAAATTGGTAAATATTCCACCAACCCATTTCCCAGCTACATAGGGACTCTGAGAATCTATAGCGCCTTTTTTAATAATATCTTTTATTTGCTTTTTAGAACCTACAAAAAGCACTTCCCCGCCTTTACTAGTTTCACTGATAATAAAATCAATGGCTTTATTAAGCTGTGTCTGAGTTTGCTCTAAATCAATAACATGAACTCCATCTCTAGAAGTAAAAATAAAAGGCTTCATTTTTGGATGCCACCGTGAAGTCTGGTGACCAAAATGAACCCCATTTTTCAACATCTCCATTAGAGATGGTAATGTAATTTTTGACATATTTTTATCCTTTCTATTATCCCCTATATAGGGATTCTCTATTTTCGTCATTTCAGCTTGTAGCCCAAAACATTGGGAGGAAACAAGTGATCAGAAAATATAAGTGGTAATTAATTAGTTAATTATTAAACTTGTTATGTAATAAAAAACCTTTTTTAGGTCAAAACCAGTTTACAACAAAATACAAATAATTGCAAGTCTTTTTATAATAGCAGACTCTTGCCAAACTTATTTGTATATGTTATCTTTATTCTACTTGTAAATAATTGATTTAATTATATTTGAAGAAAAGATATGAAAAAAGATATTCATCCAAAATATTATCTAAATGCCAAGGTTAACTGCGCTTGCGGTAATTCTTTTAAAACTGGTTCAACTGTAGAAAATATTCATGTTGAAATTTGTTCAAAATGCCACCCTTTTTATACTGGCAAATCAAATATTATTGATACTGCCGGCAGAGTCGATAGATTCAAAAAACGACAAGAAAAGTCAGTTAGTAAAACCAAAAAAACATTAACTGCTACACAAAAAAAAGCCAAAATTGCAAAAAGAAAAAAAAGTGACAAATAACTATATTGATAAAAAACTCTGCTTTCTCTTAGGCAGGGTTTTTGTTATGATAAAATATATAAATTAATATTATGGAAAATAAAATAAAAAAATTAAATGATCAAAAAAACGATTTAGAAAATAAATTAGCCAATTTTTCCAATGATCCGCAAAAATTGAAAACTTTAGCCAAGAAATACAATGAAACCAAAGAACTACTAGGACTTTACGAAAAACTCGGGCAAACAAATACCGCCATCAATGACGCTAATCAGACTTTAGCCGAAGGAGATGACGCTGAACTGACAATTTTGGCCGAAGAACAAATCAGCAATCTGACTCCGAAAAAAAACGAACTGGAATTGCAAATTCAAGAAATTGAACACCCGATTTCTCCTTTGGATAAAAAAAATATCATTATGGAAATCAGAGCTGGTACTGGCGGCGAAGAAGCCGCCCTCTTTGCTGGCGACTTATTCAGAATGTACTCGCGTTATGCTGAAAAACAAAAATTTAAAATCTCCGTAATCTCTACAAATAGAACTGGTATTGGCGGATTCAAAGAAATTATTTTTTCAATTGAAGGAAAAAATGTCTACGGCAATCTAAAATTTGAATCTGGTGTTCATCGAGTGCAAAGAATTCCAGAAACAGAAAAATCCGGCCGAGTGCATACTTCCGCCGCGACAATAGCGGTTATGCCAGAGGCAGAAGAAATTGATTTAAAAATGGATCCAGCCGACTTAAAAATTGAGGCCAACACCTCCACCGGTGCCGGCGGACAATCAGTTAATACTACTTATTCATCAATTCGCATCACTCACCTGCCAACTGGCTTAATAGTTAATTGCCAAGACGAGCGTTCGCAAACTCAAAATAAACTGAAAGCCCTGCAAGTAATACGTTCCCGCTTATTTGCGATAGAAGAAGAAAAAAGAATGGCTGAAGAATCAGCTATGAGAAAAGATCAAATCGGCTCTGGCGACCGATCAGAAAAAATCAGAACGTATAATTGGCCGCAAAATAGAGTAACTGATCATAGAATAAATTTAACCCTGCATAATCTTGAACAAATTTTAGATGGTGAACTTGATGAAATAATTCAAGCATTAAAAAAAGTAGACAGAGCTAGCCAATCATAAACCGACCCACGTAGGTCATTACAATTATCATAAATAATAATCTTTAATTTGAAAAAGAGGCCTTTTGGGCCTCTCTTAAATTTAAAAAATACAATACGATTTAGTTAACAAAAATGCTATGGCAACATAAACGCCAGCAATAACATCATCTATCATTACTTGATATCCGATCTTTAAAAGTATTGTATCAGATACCTGATGAAGCGCATTGCGAGGCGGTTCTTTCCCATTTCCGAATTGATTTTCAAAAATATCCTTGATTTCCTCTTTTAATTTTTCTTCATATTTACCTATCAACGGCCATTTAAATATATCAAATAGACGAAAGAAGAAAAAAGCAATAATAAAATCTAAATAGGGTTAATGTATATACCATAAGCTTTTAAAATAAATATAGGCAATACGCCAATAAAAATTCCCGCAAATTCGTCAATTACTGTTTTGTCCATATCAAAGTAAACTTGCTCGTCAGTATGCCTGTTCCCAAATCCTGATTTTTTGTAATCATACAATTCAGCCGTTCCTGTTATTATAATACCAATAAACGTAACGGCAATTATCATAATTACAATAATCAGCCAAGATAGTCCAGCCTGATACATATAATAAGCTATCACGCTAGCCACTAAACTACCGGCTGTTCCCGGCGCAACAGGACAAAATCCTGAATAAAAACCGGTAGAAATAAACTTACACATTTCACATTGCCAATCTGAAATACGCATAATTAATTCCCCTTTTAAAAAATATATATTTATTAATTAACGATTAAATTAATTTACTTGTTTATTAATAAAATGTCAAGAAAATTAGCGTGTCTTAAGTGTCAAACACTGGGGCTTATCTATTCTTACAAACGATTAAAATCCTCGTTCTGCTCTCCGTAGCTATCATAATTCTGATTCACGCTAATTTTCATTCGCTATCCTCCCCTAATGCCAAGTATCGGGGGTCTAAAGCGAAGGAGGGTCAAACATTTTGACTACGGATTTTTTTCGCTTGGTTTTTTACATAAAAAAAGATATTATTAAATTATATGAAAAAAATAGATTGTAAAAAACTAGCGAATTTTTTTGGCTTAGTGCTAGTCTGGCGACTAGCTGTTCAGCTATTATTTTGGATAAGTAAAACTAGTTTCTCGCTCAATCCTGATATCTCTTACGAATTTGACAATCCCAATCTTTGGATTAATGATCTGCCAAACTGGCTCAAAAGTTTTGCCAATTGGGATTCAGGCTGGTATCTGAAAATCGCCTCTGATGGTTATGAATATATTCCTGAGACTGCTGCTAATATAGTTTTCTTTCCATTATATCCCCTATTAATGCGCTGGCTAGCTTGGCTGATGAATAATCAATATCTTTTGGCTGGAATAATTTTATCCCATACTTTTTTAATATTGGCAATCTATTTTTTTTATAAATTAATCAAAATAGATTTTTCTGAAAAAGTAGCTTGGCGGAGCGTACTTTATCTTCTAGTTTTTCCTGTTTCTTTTTTCTTAATTTCAGTCTACACGGAATCACTTTTTTTATTTCTGGTTATATTATCATTTTATTTAGCCAGAAAAAGAAAGTGGCTGCTGACTGGAATTGTGGGAATATTTTTAAGTCTAACAAAACCTTGGGGCATAACTATCTGTTTGCCGCTATTAATAGAATACTTGGATCAAAATAATTTCAAATTTAAAGAAATAAAAGCCGATATCTTGTGGCTCGGACTGCCCTTACTGGGATTACTTTCTTATATGCGATTTTTAAAAGTAAAATTCGGTTCTTATTTCCTGTTTGTCAGCAGTCAAACTGCATGGCACGATGAATACGCTTTTAACTTTTTCAAAATAATAACCGACTATTTCAATAATATATTTATAAACATTTCCGATAACTTATCATACCAAACTTCTATTACTTTTGATTTTAGCTTTTTTATTTTGGCATTAATTCTATCAATTCTAGTTTTTTTCTATGTCAGAAAATCATATGGGGTTTATGCCTTGCTAGCTACATTGATTCCGGCCTTCTCTGGAATAATGGTTTCTATGTCTAGATATATACTTATTATCTTTCCTATTTTTATTTTATTAGCAAAATTTGGCAGAAAAAAAATAGTTAATTCTGGCGTTATGATTATATTTACTTCCCTCTTAGCCTATTTTATTATTTTATTTGTCAATAATTACTGGGTAGCGTGAAACATGTAACATACAGCATATAACACGAAACAATTTAGATTAAATAATAAATAAACCTTGTTACGTAGCATGTTACGTAGCATGTTACGTAACAGATGACTATTAAACAAGCTCTTCTCTGGGCAACCAAAAAATTAAACCAAACTTCAAACTCCCCTCAGCTTGATGCTGAGATTCTTTTAGCTTATTTATTCAACCAGCCCAAATCATTTCTATACACCTATCCAGCCAAAAAATTAACAACCAATCAAGAACAAAAATACAGAACATATATTGCCAAAAGAAAAAACCTTTATCCCATAGCTTATATTACTAATAACAGGGAATTTTATTACAATAATTTTTTTGTTGATGAAAATGTACTAATCCCTAGACCAGAAACTGAACTTCTGATAGATGAAGCTATCAAGTTGATCAAAAAAAATAACATCAACCATATAGCCGATATTGGAACTGGCAGTGGCGCAATCGCTATCACTTTAAAAAAACTATTTCCCAAATCAAATATTTATGCAACTGACATTTCCAAACCAGCTCTTAAAATTGCCAAAAAAAACGCTACATTGCACCATGCTAAAATAAATTTTTTATATGGAAATCTACTAGAACCACTAAAAAATAAAAGTATAGATCTGCTGCTAGCAAACCTGCCTTATGTATCATATGATATTTATCACTCAGTCAAATCAATTAAACATGAACCTCAAAATGCGCTGCTGGCAAAAAATAATGGCATCTTCTATTATCAAAATTTGATAGCTATGATTCTTAAATCAAAACAAAAAATCAAATATTTGATACTGGAAATAAATCCAAGGCAGGAAAAACTTCTACAAAAAGACTTACAAAAACTCAAACCAAAAAAAATCTTAATAAAAAAAGATTTAAATAAAAAAAATCGTTTCATAATTATTTATTTATAAAAAGGATAAATTACCCGGCAAATATATTTAAATCGTAGTGACAGAGCACTGCTCTGTCACTACATTCTAACAACTATCACCCATAAACTATAACCTAGAAAACTTCTCTATCTCCAGGCACTACTACAATCCAAGTTAAGCCTTGATTAAGTTCAATTTGCTTGCTTCCTTCACCAAAAAACTTAGTTTTCTGTCCTGGCGATTCTTTCTTCCAAAAAATATCTTTCTTCATACCATCTTGCCAAAGAATTGCCTCTCCATTTCCAAAAATATCTAACTTAATTCTCAATTTTTCATCAAGTATTTTTTCTGCGGGCACAAATTGAACTATTATATTATTAACGATAACTAATTGTCCATTATCTAAAACATTCTTATTACCCTGTTTCCTGATATAAGCATTTCTTTTCCTATTATAGATAAATTTAGAATCATATATTTCTCCAGCGGTAAAATCAATATAAACTTCATCATTATAATCATTTCTTTCTTCAAAAATCAAATCGGCTTTATAAAGCCAATCTTCTTTATATTCTGTCAATCCCCAAGACTCTAAAGCTTTATTCAATTTTTTTGAACTGGTAAATAAATTATGTGGCGCATTTCTATTAAAATCTCGATAAAAATAGTATTGCCCAGCGCCTGAAATTTCATTCAAATCATTTATTTCCAATTTTTTTATATCATCCAATGCTTCGGGACTACCGCCGGCATGAACATACAGGGCATCATACTCATTAGCCCATTCAACAAAATAAGGGCGAGCTGAACGCACTGGACCAATCTTTTCTATATTCTTATTTACATCAAAAATACCTAAAAATCTTGTTGCTCCACCCTCAACCAATGTTTCATAAACAAAACGAGCCTCTGATATCCCTACCTGCGGTCTAGCTAAAAAATAATTATCAAGCATAACTGCTATCGGATATGATGGTTGAACTACTTCTTTTTGATCCAATATTTCCTTATTTCTATTTTCAATTACACTAATTGGATTTACTTTTTGAACTCTATGAGAAATATTTTTTACATTGTAATAATTTTCATTCTCAGCCAAAAGAACAAATATTCCAAAAATTAATATGGTAAATAATAAAAGTACTATTATAGCAACAATTTCATTTTTTTTAATAAAATATTTTTTCTCATTAATCGGCATGATTTTTTATTGAAATATTTAGATTTGTTTATATGAAATAATTTTGCAACCATCTCTATAATTAATTTATTACTGTGCTCCCATTATTGTATAACCATTTGGAAGTTCCGTAACAAAATCAAAATCCGGACAATTGCCCTTACCATGATCTTCTTGCAAGGTTTCAAAATTTACTATTTGTAAAATATAATACTCATTTAAACATTTGTGTGATCCGTATGAAAATTTTTTATACCGATAAAAATAATTTTCATCATTATAAGGATCTCTAGGAATATCAATAAGAATTTCTTCTTCAATCAACTGGGGAATAAATTCATACAAGCCACCTTTTGGTTCATAAGTCGCATCCCAACCATTCCAATCATCATCTATTGTATCTGGATATTCATTATAACGATCATAATAAATATCCAAAGCTTTTGCTATCTCTTTTAAATCTGCTTTTCTTTTAACATCTCTAACTTTTGCTCGAATATTATCAAATCCTACAAAAAAAATCACTGCTATACATCCCGTAATTATGATAGCGAAGCTCTTTCGTAATTTATTTTTTGAATTCATAGATGACATAACTCTTCTATAATTATAACATATCTAGTTACTGTGTAAAAATGATTGTAAAAAGAAAAACAGCCACGCAAACGCGGGGCTGTCTAATAAATATTTGAGATGGTTGCAAAACTATTTTATGACTATCTTATTATTATTTCTTATTTTCTGACTTTTCTTTCTTATCTCCTTCCTTCTTATCCTCCTCTTTCTTATCGCCTTCATCAGCATTTTCATCCTCTTCTTTCTTATCGCCTTCATCAGCATTTTCATCCTCTTCTTTGACTGGTTCTTTTTCGACCCTTGGCGGCTGAACCAAACAAACTGGGATTGAATCATTTAAATTTAATGTTATACCCTCAGGAATTTTCAAATCTCCTATAGTAATAACTTGATCAAATTCTTCTAAAGCAGAAATATCAACATCTATCTTCGGAACTAAATCTTTTGGCAAACAGCTAACTTGAATGTCACTTATAGATTTTACAAATACACCGCCCAATTCTTTAACCGCCTTAGATATGCCAATAAATTCCAAAGGAATTTCTGTACTAAGTTTTTCATTCATATTTACGATATAAAAATCAATATGAATAACTTCATCAGTAACAGGATCTTGCTGAATATTCTTAACCAAAACATTAATAGGCTTATTTTCGTCAATGGTCAATTCAATCAAATTACTTTCTCCGACTTTATTATAAAGCTTTTCAAAATCATTTTTAACAACCGTAACATGCTGATTTTTCTTTTTATGGCCATAAATCTCACCTGGTATCAATTCATCCTGCCTTAATTTACCAGCAGATGCTGATTCTAAATCTCTGGTTTTAACCTTAAATTCAAACATAATTTTATTAATTATTTATGTAATATTTATATTAACTAAAAAATATCAATCAGTCAAGAGCTAGTCTTCAAACCTATTATTTATGCAGAACATTAAAAATAGGAGTTAACATGTCAAATAAAGGCAGTTTTATAGATATTCGAGTAGCCCAAAAAGATTTTTATTATTTCAAAAAAAATGAATGTTATCTTGATAACTTAAAACAAATCTTATATAGAGAATATTTAGGATTGGTAAAATATGTCGTCAGAAAAATGATCAAAAATTTTCCCAATTGTCTGGAAGAAGAAGATCTTTATCAAATCGGAATAACTGGCTTACATGAAACCATTGAAAGATTTAACCCAAATTATGGCATTAAATTTGAAACATATGCCATCCCACGGATTAAAGGTTCTATTATTGATGAACTGCGTAAACTAAATTGGATTCCCAGATCTATTAGAGCAAAATTAAATACAATGAACAATCAAACAATAAAAATGGAACAAATATTTCCACATGGTTATACTGACGAACAAACAGCCAATAGACTAGGTGTTGATATCAAAAATCTCCATAACTGGAAAAAATATGCACCTTCAGTGACATTGCTTTCTCTGAACAGACCTTTAGATCAAACAAATAAAGAAAATCTATACGATGTTATTCCAGATGAAAATTACATATGTCCTCATCAAATGATTGAGGATGCAGAAATAAAAACAGCCTTGATTAAAACTTTAAAAAAACTTCCCGCAAAAACAAGAATAGCTATTAGTCTATATTACTATGAAAAACTAACTTTCAAAAAAATCGGGAAAATTCTAAATGTATCTGAATCCCGTATTTCTCAAATTCACTCGGAAACGATGCTAAAACTAAAAAAAGAAATTAATAAAATGTTTTACGCATGAACCCCTGCTACTTGTAGGAGTTTTATTTTTGAATCTTTATTTTTAAAGTATCAGGTATTAAGTTGTTCATGAGGAATAATCAACTAGGCTAATTAAATCAATTCGAAACTTCAGAATTATATAGTCCAATTTTTTATTTAAAATTCAAACATTTAATATTGATTTAAAATTTATAATTTAAATTTTTTAATTCTAGCTTCTATATACTAAATTTATTTATCATGCAAATAAACGCTTTGTGCCAATCCCAAAGCAATAAAAACAGCCAACAGAGCTGAACCGCCAGCAGACACAAATGGCAGCGGTATGCCAGCAATTGGAAACAAACCAATATTCATACCAATATTAACAGCCATTTGCGCAAATAAATAAATAACAACTCCTAAAACAATAAACATACCAAAATCAGTTCGAGCAATCTTGATAGTTTTAACCAGACGATAAAAAATCAAAGCAAAAAGGAACAAAAGCACCATGCTCCCCAGCCACCCCAGCTCTTCTGCAATTACAGCAAAAATAAAATCAGTTTGCGCTTCTGGTAAAAATCGCAACTGTGATTGAGTCCCAAGACCAAGCCCCCTGCCATTAAATCCACCTGATCCGACCGCTACTTTTGCCTGAGTAATATTATACCCTTCTCCCAATGGATCGGCAGCTGGATGCAAAAAAGTCACAATTCTTGATTTTTGATAATCCTGAAGAACCCATTGCCAACTAATGCCTAGGCTAAATATTAAAAATAATATTACAATCAAATAATGCACCTTTCTGAATGGTATGAAAAAAATAAATATAAACCATATCAAAAACAAAATAAAAGCCGAACCCCAATCTGGCTGCAACATTGTCAAACCGACTAAAATAAAAGTCAAAACACCTGAAAAAATTAATTGCCCAAAAGAATAAATCGGGCGATTGCTTTGCGAAAAAAATTTAGCCAAAAAAATTATATATAAAACTTTGACAAACTCAATCGGTTGAATACTTATCGGTCCAATAATAAACCAAGCCTTAATATTTCTTATTTCTTGGCCAAAAATCAATACTGCAACCAAAAGCCCCAAAGCTATAAAATACGCCAACCAGCCATAATGTTTCAAACCCCTATAATTATTTACACCAAACCAAAATAAAAAAATCACCCCGATAAAACCGGCGGTGAACTGCTTATAAAAAAATACAAAAGAATCCTCAATCACATTCAAATTCAAGCTGAATAGCATTATCAAGCCAAAAATAACCAATATAATACTTGCTATCAAAATCTGCCAATCAAAACTTGATAATAAGGATAACACTCTTTTCATACATAACAAAATTATCTAATAAAACTTGGATCTATATCCTGATATGTACGAATATTGCTTTTTTCCAAATGATTGACGTCAATTATAACCTCTGGTCTTAGCCCAAGCGCCAATAATCTGTCCCAATATACAAATATCTCTCTTTGTTCATTTGGCATCACGTCATCAAGCCCTATTATATTGAAACCGGCTATCTTGTTGCCTTGCCACAAAATTACCTGCGCGTTCATTTCCCAAAAATTATATGATGACAAATTATACAAATCAAATATCACATAACTTTTCTTAACTTCATCATTTTTAGTTCCACCTTGATTATAAATAATATTTTCAACGCTAACATCTGGACTAATAAACTGTTTTCTAGCATCAAAATGACTACTACCTTTAACTTTATTCCATACCTCCCTGCCTAAAACCAATCTAGCAGAAGAATTTTTATCGCCAAAATCAAAATTGAAATAATACAAATATTTTTTTTGCCCAGGTAATAAATAAGTAGTCTGTGATGGCGTTAACATTCCGCCAACTTCAAATTGATAATTAATTTCCCGCAGGTACCATTTATTATTCATATTTTCAACCTCAGCTACTATATCAATAGTATTTGAACTATTTGGTAAAACTTTAGCTGAAACCACACGTATTTTCCTTGGCCCAGTAACTGCTTTGATCGCCTGATAATCAATACTATCCGTGGAAAGCTCATAAATCATCTGCTGGTGCGCTGCCGTGCCTTGTAAATATTTATAAAATTTTATACCAACATTTGCATATGTAGCGACTAATAATAAAATTACAAAAGAAATCATCCCGGCTTTTACCTTGAGACGATGCTCTACCCACCAATAACCAAACTGCAATTCTTTATCAGTTAAATTACCGCGCTCATCTGACATTTATCTTTATTAATGATTATTCATATAACAAATTTATTATACAATATTTTCAATTTTATTAAAATAACAAGACTATATATCGAATTGCTTTTAAATTAATCTATTTATATGATATCATTATATTAGAATTAATAATATTTTATTTAATTCTTATTTCTTAATTCTTAATTTATTTTTATGGACATTCAAACTACTAATGATCTTTTCTGGTTACTACTGGGGATATCAATACTGCTTTTTACCTTATTTGTCTGCTGGGGGATGTTTTATTTTATAATGACTTTGAAAGACATTAGATTAATCACCAAAAATTTGAAAGAGAAAATGAAATTACTGGAAGATTTCATCAAAGTAGCCAAAGAGAAACTCAATGATACTTCTCTGTATTTGAAAACCATAGTAGATACTGTGGTTAAAGTAACCGGCTGGGTTGCCAGTAAAAAAATACCTGCAGACAAATCAGATGATGAAAAAAAATAATATTTTACGATAAAAACTAAGGCTAAATGAATATACTGTGATATGTTAATAAGTATGTTCAATAAAATTTATTAAGCCCCTAAATTCCCCTTATCGGGGGAATTTTTTATTTTATACCCTTATAAAAATATAATCTAGTCAGCCATTCATGTAGTAAAGTTTAAAAATTTAATTTATGAGCGTATAAAAGTTTTGACTCTTCTGCAAAGCAGAATTCAAAGCTTTAGCGAATAAATTAAATTTTTACTGAGCGAAATGATAGGCTGCAGTTTTTGGTTACTTTTTTGCTGCCAAAAAAGTAAAAATAAAAAAACCATAAAACATAATAATAAAATCGTTTATAAAACTCGATTATTATATCTCCATTCTTTATTCTCAACGCCCGTTTGCCCCGTCAAACAATATGTTCTATAATATATACACCCCGTGCCGTTCACCAAAAATTATACAGAGTTTAAAAAGTATTAAAATACTCTGTTTTTTATACGTTTAAAAAACAAAAAAACTATAACCCCTGCCTACCGGTCATCGCTCTAAGGTGGCCTCGGGCTCAGACTCGAGGAGCAAGCAGATAACATCTAAAAAAACTATAAACTAATTAAATGAGTTTCGTTCACCTCCATGTTCATAGCCACTACTCCCTGCTTGACGGTTTGACCAAAATTGATGATTTGGTAAATAAAGCAGTGAAATATAAAATGCCAGCAGTTGCCCTGACTGATCATGGTGTGATGTACGGAGTAATAGAATTTTACCAAAAATGCCAGAAAGCCGGCATCAAACCAATTATTGGCGTGGAAGCATATCTGGCGCCTGGCGGACGGCTTAATAAAAAATCAGGCATTGATAATAAATATTATCACATCATTCTACTGGCCAAAAATAATACTGGCTATCAAAACCTGACTAAATTGACAACTTTGGCAAATTTAGAAGGATTTTATTATAAACCAAGAATTGATTGGGAAATTTTGGAAAAATATTCAGATGGATTAATAGCCCTGTCAGCTTGCCTGCAAGGACAAATACCAAAAACCCTGCTTAGCAATGAACCAGATAAAGCCGATGAAGTGGTCGCAAAATTTATTTCGGTTTTTGGCAAAGATAATTTTTATTTAGAAGTTCAACATCATCCAAATATTCCTGAACAGATAAAAGTAAATAAACAAATTTTCGGCCTAGCTGATAAACATAATTTGAAAGTAGTTGCTACCAATGACGTCCACTATCTCAATTCCGAAGATGCTGATGCTCATGATACTCTAATATGTTTACAAACAAAAAGTAAAAAATCTGACACTGATCGAATGTCTTATTTGGTCAGTGATTTTTCTTTTCGCGCGCCTGACAAAATGCGACAAGATTTTTCTGATCACCCGGAAGTATTATCAAATACCTTGGAGATTGCCGATAAGTGTAATGTGGAAATCACCACCGGCGAATATTTATTGCCGCACTATCAACTGGATAATGACATAACAGCTGAACAAGAATTGAAAAATTTATGCCAAACTGGTCTAGCTAAGCGCTATCCAGCCAAAAAAGATGATCAGAAAATCAAAGACCGGCTTGAATATGAACTATCAATTATCAATAAAACAGGTTATGCTTCTTATTTTTTGATTGTTCAAGATTTTGTCAATTGGGCGCGTGGCCAAGGTATTGTGGTTGGTCCGGGCCGTGGCAGCGCAGCCGGTTCTATTGTGGCTTATTTGACTGGTATTACAAATATTGATCCTATCAGCTATAATCTTATTTTTGAACGATTTTTAAATCCCGAGCGCATATCCATGCCTGATATTGATTTGGATTTTGCTGATACTCGTCGCGATGAAGTTATCCGCTATGTTGAAAATAAATACGGTAAAGATAATGTTGCTCAAATTATCACTTTTGGAACTTTGGCCGCTCGAGTGGCAATCCGTGATGTTGGTCGGGTTTTAGATGTCCCCTATACTTATTGCGATCAATTAGCCAAACTAGTACCTATGTTTACTACCCTTGACGAAGCTATTAATATCGTTTCTGAACTAAAAGAAAAATATAACCAGGAAGAATATACCAAAAAAATTATTGATACTGCTAGAAAGCTTGAAGGTATTTCCCGGCATTCTTCCACTCATGCTTGCGGAGTAGTAATCACCCCTGAACCACTGGTAAAATATCTGCCTTTGCAATATGCGGCGGCTGGCGACGATACAATTGTCACTCAATATTCTCTTCATCCGGTTGAAGATTTAGGACTTTTAAAAATGGATTTCTTGGGCTTGAAAAATTTGACCTTAATTCAAACTGCCATTGAAATTATTGCCAAGATTCACGAACACAAAATCGATATTGAAAATATTCCTCTTAATGACGCTAAAACTTTTTCAATCCTGCAAAATGGCAACACTACTGGTGTTTTCCAACTTGAATCTAGTGGTATGAAAAGATACTTAAAACAGCTTAAACCCAACGAGCTAGAAGATATTATTGCGATGGTATCCTTGTATCGACCAGGTCCAATGGAATTTATCAAAGATTTCATCAACGGCAAACATGGCAAGAAAAAAATTACCTACATTGATCCAAAACTTGAACCAATCCTAGCTAAAACTTATGGCATAGCTGTTTATCAAGAACAAATCATGGAAATTGCTAGAAAACTAGCTGGCTTTTCCTATGCTGAAGCAGATGTACTTAGAAAAGCTGTTGGTAAAAAAATTAAAAAACTTCTTGACGAACAAGAAGAAAAAATGATTACTGGAATGATTAAAAATGGAATAAATTCAAAAACAGCCAAAAAAATATGGAAATTTATTTTACCATTTGCCAGATACGGATTCAATCGAGCTCACGCAGCCTGTTATGCAATGATCGCCTATCAGACAGCATACTTGAAAGCCAATTATCCGACTGAATTCATGGCAGCCTTACTTACAACTGATCAAGACAACCTTGATAGAGTGGCTATTGAAATTGAGGAATGCAAAAAAATTGGCATTGAAGTTTTGCCACCAGAGATTAATGAAAGTTTTTCAACATTTACAGTAGTGGCTAAAACTATTGATACTGACAAGCCGAGAATTAGATTTGGATTAAACGCTATAAAAAATGTAGGTAATAATATTGTCAAAGCACTAATCAAAACCAGAAAAGAAAATGGACCATATAAATCGCTTAGTGATCTTCTATACAGAATTCATGATAAGGATTTAAATAAAAAATCTTTAGAAGCTTTAATAAAATCAGGCACCCTTGATGCCTTGGGTGAACGAGGCCAAATGCTCAGTAATATTGACCTGATACTAAATTATAATAAATCAGCCAAGAAAGATGCAACCAACATGCAAACCAATCTTTTTGGCATAACAAATTCTGGTCCCCCACCACTCAACCTTAGCCCTTCTGAAAATATCGATGACAATCTCAAACTAGGATGGGAAAAAGAATTGTTAGGTTTATATATTAGTTCGCATCCTTTAAAAAAAATTGAATCCTATTTACAAAATAGTCAAATAATAGCTTGCCGTGATGCTAGTAAACATATTAATGATATAATTCCAGTAGTCGGAGTAATTACCAAAATAAAAAAAATTATAACTAGAAGAGCTGAAACTATGCTTTTTGTAACTATTGAAGATTATACTGCCAGTATTGAAGCTTTAATATTTCCAAAATTATTCAAAATCACCAATCAATTATGGCAGGAGGGTAGTATTGTATTGATCAGAGGAAAAATCTCTGACAAAGATGGAGAAATAAAAATATTAGCTGAAGAAGCTAGAAAACTTAATATTGATAATATTAAAAATAATTTTAATAACAGTCAAAACAATTCAGCTAATGTAAATATTCAAACTTCACTGATTATTCGGCAACATCAAGGACAAATATATCTTGAATTACCACCTCAAACCAAGCCAAAACTTATTGAAGAATTAAAAAAAATATTTTCTCTTCACCCTGGACCAGAAAAAGTATTACTAATCATCAAACAAGAACAACAAATCAAAAAAATTGCCACTAATTTCTCTATAAGCTATAATGAAATTGTGAAAAATAAAATTCAAATAGCATACAAAGAACACTATGGCTAAAATAAAAAAAACTAGCAAGATTAGTAAAACAACAGCAAAAGCATCAATATCAAAAGTTAATAGACAAATAACTGTTGGTTTTGTAGTAGTAACAATTTTACTAATTTTGATGATTGGTTATTTTTCTCTATCCAAGGCTAATATTTATCTAACTCCTGACAAAAATACAATTCATACTAATATGGAAATTGAAGTTATGCCTGAAGTAACCTCTACTCTGACAAGTTCAAATATTTTACCTGGAGAAATTAAAAAATTCGAAACTGAAAAAACCGGAAAATATAAACCAAGCCAGGAAACTATACAAACAAAAAAATCTAATGGGACTGTCAAATTGATAAACAATTATTCAAAAGATCAGACTTTGGTAGCAACTACCAGATTATTGACTCCTGACAATCTACTTTTCCGCACTATCGAAAGTGTGGTAGTTCCAGCTGGAGGTGAAATTCTAGTTAATATTGAAGCTGATGAAATAGGGACAAAATATGAAATCGGTCCAACCAAATTTACTATTCCAGGGCTTTGGGAGGGACTGCGTGATAAAATATATGGAATATCAGAATCTCCAATGTCAGAATCAACAACCAAAGTAAAAATAGTTTCATCAGAAGATCTTGAACTTGCTAAACAAGATTTGACCAATAAAATAACAATTGAAGCTAAAAATGAATATTCCAGTCCTGATCATATTGTTTTAGTAAAAATACAAACATCTTCTATCAATTCAACAGCTAAAATAAATGAAGAAATAGAAAATTTTGACTTTTCATTAAATGCTGAGGTTTCAATAGTAAAATTTCTTAAACAAGATATGGAAACTATTGCGATTAATAATTTAAAAATAATAACTTTAAATAATCAAGAATATTTAAGCTATAATCCTAGCTCTATTAAATATGATTTGCTAAAAATAAATCATAATGCCAAAGCTGCTACTATTTCAGTTGACATATCAGGACTAGCAACTTCCAAAATTGATAATCTATATAAAAAAAGTGACATTCTGGGATTGGCAGAACCTGATGTAGAAAAATACTTTAAAAAAATTAACGGCATTGATGTAGTCAAAGTTAAATTTTCGCCTTCTTGGGTAAAATCTGTTCCCCCGCTTGAAGATCACGTAAATATTGAAATTGTAAAATAATAATAAAAAAAAATTATAAAGTAAAAAGTCACCAGCCCTTAGACTGGTGACTTTTATCTATATGCGATGCAAACAGGTTGTTTTGGCGTGGTTGATAACGAATATAGTGTTTAACACCTATCTATAGACAATTTTTATTGTTATACAAATCTAACCATTTTGTCAAAAACTTGACTATGCCATAAAATAGCGTATAATACAAATACTAGAATATATTTTTTGGAAAACTTCTTTAAGAGAGAAAAAGTCCTGGGCTGTAAGCTTTTTCAAGAATAAGTCCAAAAAATACCAACTAGACCAGTTCTGCTAAAACTGGAAAATACAATATTGACTTAAATGAGTGGTCTGATGTTTAATCAGACAATTTGGGTGGAACCGTCCCGCGACCGCGGGACCCCGAAAACTAGATGTTTTTCGGGTTTTTTTATTAAAAAAGGGATTAATTTCAAAATTAACCCCAAATCAACAAAACATTATTTATCACTCTTTTACACCAGAGTATTAATGAATTTTCCAATTCATCACTTGGAACTATAAATGAACGTTTTGTCTTAGAAATTCTAATAGATTCTATTTCGGTAATTCTCAATACTTCACCATAGAATCTTGAATTTTCTGGCAACTTCTTATTGAGAACGAAATAGATATTTCCACCACGCTGATAAATTCTGCTAATGTGCATTGTCCCCTCTCCCTATTTATTTTATATTCATAAAATTAATAACTAATAATCAATCATATGTCAAACAAAAAAAAATTAGAAATCATCCGCCACTCCCTAGCCCATGTGATGGCGGCTAGCGTCTTGAAACTTTGGCCTCAGACTCGTTTTGGTGTTGGCCCAATCATTGACAATGGATTTTATTATGATATAGAAATTCCTGGCACTTCTCTAAAAGAACAGGATTTGAAAAAAATTGCTAAAACCATGAAAAAAATGATTCAAAGCAAAGAATCTTTTACCCATAGTGAAATCGCTATTGATGAAGCAATTGCTAAATTTTCTAAACTAAATCAGCCATACAAAATTGAACTCTTAAATAATTTGAAAACAAAAGGCTCAACCCGTCTAGATGATGCTGAACAAAAAGTAATGCCTCAAGGCGAATCAAAAATTTCCTTATACCAAACAGGTGAATTTTTAGACTTATGCAAAGGTCCTCATGTTGAAGACTCCGGCGAATTAAAAAATATTGCTTTCTGTCTGCATAAGCTAGCTGGCGCTTATTGGCGTGGCAATGAAGAGAATCAAATGCTTACCAGAATTTATGGACTGGCTTTTGCTTCTCAAACAGAACTAGATGAACATTTAGAATTATTAGCCGAAGCGGAAAAACGTGATCATCGTAAGCTTGGCCGAGAACTTGAACTATTTGTTTTTTCAGATCTGATTGGACCGGGCTTGCCGATTTACACGCCAAAAGGGACAATTATTAGAAATGAAATTATAAATTTTTCTCGTGAACTCCAATCAGCTATTGGCTATGAAGAAGTACACTCACCGCAAATGAATAAAGCTGAACTTTTCAAAACTTCTGGCCATTATGAAAAATTCAAAGATGATATGATTTTAGCAAAATCTCACTATACTGATGAAGAATATTTTCTAAAACCAATGAACTGTCCGCAGCATACTCAAATTTACGCTTCCCAAAAACGCAGCTATCGGAATCTACCATTGCGTTATGCTGATTTTGCCAATCTATTTCGCGATGAAAAACCTGGCGAACTGGCGGGACTAACTCGCCTTCGGTGTTTTTCTCAAGACGATGGTCATAGCTTTTGCCGCGAAGATCAAATTGAACAAGAATTCAAATATGTCCTTAATATCGTAAAACAAGCGCTTGACACTTATGGACTGGATTATCAAATAAGACTTTCTCTTTGGGATGAAGACAACCAAGACAAATATCTAGGTGACAAAAAAATATGGAACAAATCTCAAAAACTTTTGGAAAAATTACTTATTGACAATAAAGTCAAATATTTTGTGGCTGAAGGTGAAGCTGCTTTCTATGGACCAAAAATGGACATTATTGCTACTGACGCACTGAAACGCGAGTTTCAAATATCCACCATCCAACTTGATTTTAATATGCCAAAAAGATTTGAATTGAAATATACTGATGACAAAGGTAAAGAACAAACTCCGGTAATGATTCATAGAGCTATTGTTGGTTCACCAGAAAGATTTATGGGAATTTTAATAGAACATTATGGCGGTGTTTTCCCAGTTTGGCTATCCCCTGTTCAAGTCAGTATAATTTCAGTTGGTGAAGATCACCAAGAATACTGCGAAAAATTAAGCCAAAAATTAAAAGATGCCGATATTCGAGTAGAAGTAGATAGTGCTGATGCCACAGTAGGAAATAAAATTAGAAAAGCTGTTAAACAAAAAATTCCTTATATACTGGTTATCGGTGATAAGGAGATAAATTCAGATGATTTAATGGTTAGGGTCAGAGGACGGAAAAATCTACTTAAAATATCCGAATCTAAATTTATCACCAAAATTCAAACAGAAATAACAAACCGAACTAAGTGATGTGCCACCAGCGCTGCTGGTGGCTTCTATCCTATCCGCTACGCGGGCAGATATCATTCTCGTTGTTAAAGTCTGATGTACTGTATAAAACATGTTACCCTTCGACAAGCTCAGGGAATAACATGTTTTTAATACTGTTTGTTCTGCACATCCTTACCCACAGTGATACCGGGGGTTTTCTTTTTATTAATAATTTTATAACACAAACATAAACCCAGCTTAGGGAGCTCCCTAAGCTGGGTTTATGTTATTAAAATGGAAGAGTGGTTACCTGTCCGTCTCTGGAAAAGGGATGCCTACTTGTCGGCAGATAGAAATTTCATTTTTCAAAACACCTTATGATAATAGGTATTCTCTGCTATTACTCTGGATCTAATTACAATTCATTAATCTAATTCTTTAGTTATTACGAATGGCTTATGTCCAAACCTTTCAGAAGTAATATACCAAGGACTGTCTACCAATTTTGCACTTCCATCAGCCGGATCAATCACATATTTGCTTTCAACTTTCCATGGAATAATCCATAAAAATTTAGCAGGTTGTTTAACGCTTAAGTCATAAATTGCTTTTTCGTTCTCAATCCTAAGTGAAAGATCTTTAATGAGAACTTTCGGTTTTTCAACTCTCAAATCATAAATCGCGGAGTAAATTTCAGACGGGTTAACTCTCAAATCATGCACTTCCTCATTATGAAGCAAATACAATTTTTTATCTTGAACTTTAAAATCAGAATAAACTGGCATCATCACTTCTTTTTCTTTATATAAGAATTTAAACTCTGCTGATTTTAGGCCAGGAATTACTTTTAAGTCATATACTTTCCCATCTGTGATTGCAGAATGAATCTCTAATTCAATAGGAGGCATAACTTCTTTTTCTCTAACAATTTCTTTATAATCAATTATTTGCTCGTCATTTACAATAATTCTATTATTAACTAGCTTAAACTCAACTGGCTGATCAACTCTTAAATCAAAAATCGGCTGAATAACTTCATCTCCTTTGAATATTGGTTTATTTACTTCTTTTGTTTCCAACTTGTAGACAACTTTTTCATCTTCAAGTACAGGTTCTACTACCAAATTTTCAATTGCGGAAAATACTGGAGAAAATATTTCAGCAGGATTAACTCTTAAATCAAAAATCGCGGATTGAATCTCAGGAGTTACTTTTTTATCTGTTTTAATATAAATTTTAGTTGGATCTAATACTTCCTTTTCTCTAAAAATCGCTTCTGTATTAAATTCAACTGCTGAGTATACTTCTGACTCAGTCTCTTCTCCTATATAAACATCATATTCAGTTACAACTGCCCCTCTATCTTGCTCCTTATCAGAAATCGGCTTATTCACAACAGGATTAGTTATTCCAGAATTCACTTCTTGGTTGCTTATTGGCATATTAACTGTCTGTGTATTAACCTCCTGCGCTAAAACAGGAAATACAACAAACGATACAAACAAAAATACCGTTATTACAGTTGCTGTAAAATTTTTCATTTTTTTGTACCTCATAATTTTTTAAATTAATTATTAAAGCCACTACTATACTATAGTATATATTATTATTCAAATCATATAAAACCCTTACTGTGACAATAATGAGGTGGTTTCACAATTATATGTCATTCCATAACACAAATCATTATAAGAACCTTTAAGTAATCGTTGGCGCTCAAAACCAATACAATCACAGTAAGCAACACCCGAGCCATCAACCCAAATTCCTTTACTACTTGACTTTGGGAAGAAAAAAATTATCAAACCTACTACAATTATTATAACAATAATTGGAGTTAATTTTTTCATTTTTTTCTCTATGACGATTATGTTAAAAATAAAAACTTATTCTGAAATAGGTCGTGCAATACCTGTTTTATAAAGAGAGTTTAATTCTGTGTCAGACAGCGCGTAATCATAGATTTTTACTTCGTCAATAATGCCGTTGAAAAATTCGCTAAGTCTACCAGAGGCTTCTCTCGCGCCAATAGTAATGAAATCATTACTGTTCCCAACAGATTTGGCTTTCTTTTCAATGGTAGAGCCGTCCACAAATAATTTTACTGTGCCGGCTTCTTGGTCGTAAACGGCGGCGATAAATGTCCATTTAGAAGTTTGAAGAGGATGAAATCCTAAAACCTTGCCATCGCCGGCAAAGCATGCCCAACCATCTCCGGCGCCTCTAATGTCCGCGCCTATTGCTCTGTCGTATCCGCTATTATCACTACTAATTACTTGCATTATATCCGCACCATTAGTTTCTTTAACCCACGCCGCCATTGTTATTTGCGGCATTTGACTCGGATTAATATTTACTAACGCGTGAACATAACTATTTTTGCCGTTAAATTTTAAGGCCTTGCCATATTTTCCATCCACAAAAAAAGCATTGTGATTAGTCGCGTCTATTTCTTTGCCTGAATAATCTTTGATGTCTTCATTAAAAGGATAATAAGCAACCAATCCTTCTTCAATTGACAATTCAGGGCTATCGGAAGAAATCGATCCTTGTTCATCTACGTAAAATTCCTCTTCTTCTAAAGCGTCCTTCTTTGCCTCATCTTTCACAATAATTTCTGAATCAAGTTCATCTTCATTATCTTCAAATAACTCATCCGCTTCCTCGGTAACATCACTTATTTTTTCAACAGTCTCCAAATCATCTTGATTAAACAATCCCAGCATATAGCCGCCCCCCAAAGCAACTAGACCCACAACAACTAAAACAATAATCCAGTTTCTTGTTTTCATAAATTTAATGTTAATTATCAATTATTTATTGCCAATCACAAACCACACCGCCTAAACATTCCGCCTGTTCATCCGCTGGTGCGTTTTTGCAAAGATCGCAAATCATTTTATCCGTATCCATATTTTCTATTTCCTCCATTGCTTCTGCCACATCAAAACCTTCCATTACTTCACTCATATCTTGAAAATTTACATTTGAAGGTATTTCAAATTTAGAATTGTCTTTTTTCCATTTTTTACATTCAAAATCTATTTCATTTGTCATTTCAGAAACCGAGTTTTTCATTTTCTCGTCCATTTCCGCCGCTTCCACTGTCATTTTAAAACCACTAGATGAACCTTCAACCCAACTATAGTGCCATTCATTGGTTATTAGGGCATACATTTTCCCAACGCGACCAGTATCTGCATTCGTAGTCATCTCAACTAGCGAGTTTTTGTCAGCCATATAAACTATTCCATCAGCCGTTCCTCCGCCCTCAACTTCTTGCGTATAAGTACACTTCATGGATTTACCGCGCGCCAGCAAATCCGTCATTGTCTCAAAATAATTTCCGTCCTTGCTATCGTTTTTGTCGCTTTTTTCATTTTTCTGTTTTTGCTCCGTTTTAGCATCCTCCTTTGTTATTTTTTGCTCTTTATCTCCTCCAAATAAACTACAACCACTTAAAATTGTTGTTATCATCACTACACAGGCAATGACTAGAATTTTTTTGTTCATACTTTTTTTCTTTATTTATTAATTAAGTCCTCCTAGAAATTTATTGAACTATCCCCATAGTTAATAACTATACCATAAAACTAGGCATATTGAATAATAAAATTTATATTACACAAAAATTAAATAAACTATTCAAACTTCTGATAACAAAATGTCTTTGGCGTTTCACCTTCTATTTTTTCGCAAATTGAGGAATCTTTCCTAAATTCAGCCATATCTGCATAACATGCATTTTCCCAAACCAAACCCTCATTAATTTTTTCACAGACAGTCAAATCATTCTTTGCTCTAGCCACCTCAATATAACACCCGGCTTTTATATTTACCGGCTTTCTTGCGTCACAGGTAGTCAGATCATTTAAGCTGGAAACTTTGCCACTGCACCCGTTGAGCACCATAATTCCAATCATTAAAATAGTTAAAAATATTAATCTTTTCATATTTTTTAACATGAATCTATTTGCTCAATTGCTTTTCTACAAAATCACCTATTACAGGTAATTTATATCGCTCGCCCTGATAAGCCTTATACATCAAAAATATCCATAAAATAAATGACAAAGGAATTAGTATAATTGATATAATCCAGCCCAAAATTGGAATGAATGAAACCAAAAATATAGCTCCAAATGTTATTAATGACTGCATGGCGTGAAAACGAACAAACTTATTTTCTTTCTCAATTAACAAAAATAAAACCCCTGTTAAAAATCCAAAAGCATAACAAAGAAGAGCTTCAATATTCTCATCTATGTTCAGTGCTGTTTTTTGGTTTTTTTCTGGTGTGTTTTCCATAATTTTTTGATTAGTCTATAAAAAATTTTCTAATGTTTATAATCTTATTAAACTGGTAACTATTACTATTTTATCTTTCCTATGACCCCTTACTTCGGCTCTATCACCATTATTAAAATCTGCTTTATCACAAATTTTTTCCTCTTGGCTAATAGTGCAAAAACTGTTTTCATTAAAAACCAATTTAACAGACAATGCTGGTTTACCAGGCTCTTCATATAATAATATCCAGTTTTCCGTATATGTCTCTGTCTGAGAATCCCAATTAAGAATACTACCGGTTTTTGTGAAATTTATCTCCAAGAACTCATTAAATTCTTTTAACACGGTAATTGGTTCTTTATTAACGACCTTTAAAAAAAGAATGTTTTGATTAAAAAAAACCAACAATCCGAATATAGCAACCACTATAATTAAAAATAACATTTTTTTCATAATATTACTATTCTACAAAAAAACATATAGATTCGCAATACCCATATTATTTCTTCCAACGCTCAAGCTTTGCCGTTCCCATGGTCAATAATTTCGCTATAAAGCCATGCATGCCCATTTCTTTCATTTTTTCTTTTACCAAAGCTTCCATTTCCTCCAAAGTCATATCTGGCTGCAAAAATTCGCCATTGATAAAACAATAGCTGCAATACATATTATTTTTTGTGCCGTCAGAATTTGTTCCGCTTCCTTTAGGGTCTTTTTTAAAAGGCATTCCGCAACTTTGGCATCTTTTGAATTTTTTCATTGTTGTTTCCATACTTATTAAGTTAATTGTTAAATTTAATGAATAATTCTAGTATTTTATTGTGTCTGGAACTGATTTTGCCGCAAGAACACACAACTTCATATCATTAAGACCAAGCCTTCCTTTATAATATTTCTTTTTTTCGTTGATTTTATTTATCTCTTCAAGTAGTTTTTTATAATCAGCTTTTGCTACTTTTTTTACAGTATCGTAGCTTGAATCAACCAAAACTCTCGCAAAGTTTGCGCCAACCCACTTGATTCTGGAAACATCAGTTAATTTTGTTAACTCAAGAATTTCTTTTGAATTAATGCCAGTTCTACTGCATAACTCCTTTCTGTTTTTTTCTGTTATAACAAACTCAAATAATTCTCTGGTATTTTTTATTCCTAATTTTTCCAGTTTTTTGATTGTGGTTTTTGATATGGCGAGCAAATCATTAAGTATTACAGGTTTTGGTTGCATGCTCTTAATTTCTCTCACTAAAATAGTGAGAAATTCTTCAGGTATACTGCTTTTCTTTACAAATGCTTTTACTTGGTCTTTAGATTTGAGAACGGTTATCACATCGTTTAAATTTTTAATTCCCTCCTTATTTAAACGGGAAAATCGTTCTTTTGTTTTTTCTTGAATTATTTTTCTGCTTGGCAATAATTCTGTGTGTTCTAATTCCTTAGCATAATCAGATAAAAAATAGTTATTTAGATTGATGTAGTAATTATTTTCCATATATTCACCTTAATATTAAAAATATATAAATGTTCTTACTCGTTGAAGCTTTCGTTTATTTCTTATAAATTTGATTTTTTCCTTTTTAAAAATAGAATAGGGGGGTTCCGCCTTTGCTAAAGCTACGGACGGACAAGTAGGGGTGAATTCCAGTTTTAGAATATATTTATACTATTTATTAGAATTAATTTTTAGGAATAGATTTCAAATAATTTTTAAATTCCTCAGACACTTTCCATATTTTTGAATCTGCTATTTTTCTTTTAGTTTCTTGGCGAGATTGATGTCCATCATCAATTATTAAAACCCCATCTTTTTTTAACAAACGATGTAACTCTTGTAAAAACAACTTCGAATCTTTAACCATGTGAAATGTATCAAGGCAATATATTAAATCCGCAACAGAATCTTTGATTTTACAAGAATAGTTTTTCACTAAAACTGGTTCAATATTTTTTAAATTATGTTTTTCTATTATTTTACGTACTGATTTTATTGCTAATTCATGAATATCTACTGCATATATCTTTCCATTTTCTCCAACTAATTTAGATGTTTTTTCTAAATAGCTTCCGGGACCACAACCATAATCTATTACAATTGAGCCTTTCTTAATACCAAAAGAATCCAACTTTTTACTTCTCGGGAAAAAAACATCTATCACTCTAAACGTAAAAGACATTATCTTAAAAGCTATATCCGGCATTCTCTCTGGCATTCTATTTGTCATAATAATGATAACTAAAAGTTAAACTTTATAAATAATTTGTTTTTGGAACGGAGCAGAGAAAACACAATATTATCCCCCTCTTTTGTTTAGAAAAAATCATATTCCTGTCTGCCGACAGGCAGGTATTCCCCTTTTTAGAAAGCCTATCGTCTTTTTCACTCTTAGAAAAATATTTTTTGAATTGCGTATAACGCGCGCGGATATACGAAGTTTTTCTGTAGCGTAGCGGAAGAAAAATTTGGGTGAAGCCCGAGCCGAGGGCTGAACCGTATATCCCTTGTTATACGCCCCGACGACTGAAAGGAGAAGAGCGCAGCGTGGCTTGAGTTCAAAAAATATTTTTCGCTCTTATTCATCTGATAGACTTTTTTCTTTGAGTAAAACAATATATGAAAAATAGATTATTAGTATTGCTTGAATCCATGGAAATATAGGATACCACCAAATTCCATTTTGATCTGGGTG
>DAOUWZ010000037.1 GCA_030666865.1 bacterium
TCCTCGTTGTGGCACCACCCTGTCCAGTCATGAAGTTGCTCAAGGGTATCGGAAAGTACCTGATAATTCTGTTTATATTAAATTCAAAGTCAAGTCTGGTAATACCAAAGTTAATGCCGGAGATTATATTTTATCTTGGACAACAACCCCATGGACTTTGCCTGGCAATGTAGCTTTAGCTGTTGGCGGGGATGTTGATTATTTGAAAGTCAGAATTAAGAATAATGAATTAGGAATTAAGGAAAATTTAATTATAACTAAGACTAGATTATCAATTTTTGATGGAGAATATGAAATATTAGATGAATTTAAAGGCAATGAGATGTTGGAAGTCATATATGAGCCTTTGTTTCCGGGAGCTATTTCTGATAAAGTTGAAAATTATAATAATGCTTATAAAGTTTATGCAGCTGATTTTGTGACGACTGAAGATGGTACCGGTGTGGTGCATACGGCTGTGATGTACGGTGAAGAAGATTATCAACTCGGGCTGGAAGTGGGCTTGCCAAAACAACATACAGTTAGTGAAAATGGCAGTTTTGATTTTATTAAACCAGAATCAGAGATTTTGAAAGAATTGCAGGGTATGCCCGTTAAGCATAAAGATAAACCGACTGAGGAAAAGACCACTACTAAAATTATTGATTATTTGAAAAAAGAAAATATTTTATTAAAGGAAGAAATTCATCAGCATGATTATCCGTTTTGTTGGCGTTGTGACACTCCGCTTTTGTATTATGCTAAGGATTCATGGTTTATTAGAATGTCAAAGTTGAGAGCAGAATTGAAGGTCAATAATGATAAAATCAATTGGGTGCCTGGGCATATCAAAAATGGTAGATTTGGCGAGTGGCTTGAAGGGGCAAAAGATTGGGCTATTTCTAGAGAGAGATATTGGGGGACACCACTGCCGGTTTGGGAATGTAATAAATGCGATGCAGTGGCAGTGATTGGATCCCGGGAAGAATTAATGCAAAAAGATTCTACCATAAAAGAAGATATTGATTTACATCGGCCTTATATTGATGAAGTTAAATTCAAATGTGAAAAATGTGATGGCGAGATGATTAGAGATGATTCTGTGCTTGATTGTTGGTTTGATTCAGGCGCTATGCCGTTTGCCCAGCTTCATTATCCATTTGAAAATAAAGATTTAATAGATAAACAAGATTGGTATCCAGCTGATTATATTTGTGAAGCAATTGATCAAACCAGAGGATGGTTTTATACCTTATTGGCTATTTCCACTTTTCTTGATAAAGGAACGTGTTATAAAAATGTTATTTGTTTAGGGCATATAAATGATAAACATGGCAAGAAAATGTCTAAAAGCAAAGGGAATATTGTTGATCCGTGGGAAGTAATGAATTCTTTTGGAGTTGATGCGCTGAGATTTCATTTATATACCATGAATCAGCCAGGTGAGCCGAAAAATTTTGATTCCAAGAGCGTTGAAGATGTTTTGAAAAAGAATTTATTGATTTTATGGAATGTATTTTCTTTTTACAAAATGTATGTTTCAAGTACGAATAGTAAAGGATTGGAAAATGCATCTAAAAACATTTTGGATAAATGGATAATAGCTAAGCTTATTGAATTGCATAATAATGTGACAAATGGTTTGGAAAAATATGACATTACTACAAGTGCCAGAAAGATTACTGAGTTTATTAATGAACTTTCAACTTGGTATGTCCGGCGTTCTCGTGATCGTTTTAAAGCAGGGGGTGAGGAACAGGTAGCTGCTGTGGGCACGCTTGGCTTTGTGTTGCTAGAGCTAGCTAAGATAATGGCTCCTTTTACTCCTTTTATTGCCGAAAAATTGTATTTAGAGTTAATTAAAGATTGTCCAAATAAAGAATCAGAGTTTAAAACATCAGTGCATTTGGAATCTTGGTCAGCATCGCCGGAACTCGCAGAAGAACAAAAATTGATATTGCAAAAGATGGATCAGGTTAGAACTATAGTTGAAAGAGCTTTAGCTCTTAGAGCTGAAGCAAAAATAAAAGTAAGACAGCCTTTGTCAGAATTGATGATTATTGACAGAGAATTAGACAAGGAATTGATTGAAGTGATAAAAAGTGAAGTAAATGTCAAAGAAATTATTTTGGGGCAAACGGAAATAAAATTGAATATAAATATTACCGATGAATTGGAATTGGAAGGAATTTATCGAGAATTAGTTAGAACTATCAATGCTCTAAGAAAACAAGCAAAATTAACTATTAATGATTTTACCGATTTGTTTCTAGAAATAAAATCTGATAAAGCAAAAATGATGATGGATAAAATGGAGGAGGATATTAAGAATGTGACTTTGGTGAAAAATATTAATAAGACAAGAAAGGAAGTTAAGTTTAGTAAAGAAATAAATTTTACAGATGGATCAGTGTGGATTGGCATAGCAGGTTAATTGTGTAGTAAATCTAGTAAAACAATTTTTATGACGGAATTATTACAAGGAATTGTACTTAAGTACCAACAGTCAAATGATAATGATCTTTTTTTAGTTTCTTATACCAGAGAAAAAGGCAAAGTTGAATTATTTGCCAAGAGCGCAATGAAAATTTCTTCAAAATTACGAAGTCATATGGAGATTATGAATGCTACGCAAATAATGATGGCTAAAGGGAAAAATATTGATCGTCTGGCAGGGTGTTATTCATTGGTTTTATGGAATAATTTAAAAAAAGATTATGACAAAATAATTTCTGCTATGTCCTTGATTGAATGTATTGATAAGATGATAGAAGTGGGTGAGCCAGATATTAGAATATATGATTTATTATATAGTTGGTTGTCATTTTTAAATGATAATACTCTGCCAAAAGAGAATATTAAAAAGCGTATTTTGATTTGGATTGTTGTTTTGAAGTTATTGAAGTATTTGGGTTTTGGACCAGAAGTTTTCAAGTGTACCCGGTGCCACCATTCAATTGTGGCTAGCGAGCATTTATTTTCTATACATAACGGGGGTATTGTTTGTAATGACTGCAAAGAAAATAATGATGAAGTTATTTCTGTTTCAGCTCTTAAAGTATTAAGATATTGTTTAGATGAAAAGAAGGAAATTAAAGTAATACTTAAAGATTTAGTCAGGATGAAAGTTGATAATAAAGTTTGGCATGAACTTGAAGAAATTGCTAAAGATTTTTTTGTGTTTTTTGCAGGTAGGGATTTGAAAGGTATTGGTTTAATGCAATAATAAAATATATAATAATTTTATGGAGGTAAAATCGTGGCGGGAGTTGAATTCCGGAAAAAAAAGAAAAAAAATAATCCCGCGACCGCGGGATCGAAAAAATATTGATAATGATTATGATAAAGGAAAATCAGTCTCCCGTCCGCGGGGTGACAGTTTTTCTTCAAAAAAATTATTAGATGATAGTTTAAATATTGTTTATAATAATAATGATTCTAATAAAGATGAAAACAAAAATATGACCAAAATATATACTCAAAGAAAATTGCCAAATAAAAGTTCAAGCCAGTACAGAAGTATCAGCAAGCCAAAAGCAAAGACGAAGAATTCCAATTTTAAAAAAGGTAAAATTATAATAATATTTTTATTTATTGCAGTTTTCATTTTACTTCTTGGGTCTTGGCGTTTTGCTGGTCAGCAAAATCAGACTGACGATTTTCAAATGTATATTGAAGGACCTGATAAAGTGGTGTCAGGAGAAGAAGGAGTCTGGAAAATTAAGTATAAGAATTTAAGCAATGTTTCTTTGATGAGAATGGAATTAACAGTCAAATATCCTGCTGGTTTGAAGGTGCGTTTGGTTGAACCAGCTGCTATCAATAATTCCAAAACAGTTTGGAATATAGGCGAATTATTGGCTGGTGAGGAAGGTGAGGTAGAAATAAGCGCTCAGATATTTAGTGATGACGAAGGAGCTAAACAATTATTTGCCGCTATGGTTTATCAGCCAGAAAATTTTTCCTCAGATTTTATTGAGGAAGTTGATTATAAAATATTATTGAACAAGTCGCCGATTATTATAGATTATTCTGGTCCAGACACTGCTTTGCCAGAGACTACGCATGATTGGAGTTTTGTTTTTAAGAATTCTGGTGAAAATAATTTTACTGGTATACAAATTCGTCTTATAACCAGTGATAATTTTATTATGTCTGAATCAGAGCCAGAAGTATTGGATATTGCTAAAAACGACAAGGAAAAAATTTATTTATGGGAAGAAAGGTCTTTAGCTACGGATCAGCAGATTAAGTATGGTTTTAAGGGAAAGTTTACGGCTTCAGCTAAAAGCATTGAATATATAAAAGTTGAGCTCATAAATTTGGTAAATGAGGAAGTAAAAATATTGCAAGAAAAAGAAATAAATATTCCAATTATGGGAGAAGAGTTATTGCTTGATTTAAGTGTCAATGGAAAAGATGAAATGGAGCATATCAGAGGTGGACAAGAGCTTGATTATCAAATAACTATTCAGAATACATCAGGTCAAGATTTGAAAAATATTACAGCTTCATTGAAATTAACGCCAGAATTAATCGATTGGAATACTTTGAAATCTCCAGTTCAACCGAGTATTTCTAGGGATGGTCTGGTTACATTTACAGCTGATACTTATAAAGAATTAGCTAATATACCAAAAGGTGAGAAGTTGCAGTTTTCTGTCAAAATAAAGTTAAAAGATCAATTTGATCCGCAAATAAAATTAAAGGCCAAGGCATCGGTTCAAGTTGGCATGGTTGGTGATAAGGAACGTGATGATGTTAGTTTTACTACCAATTATATAATAAGCGCAGTAGAGCAATTGTTGAAATTTAGAGCAGAAGCGAATTATTATGATGATGAAGGGATGCCAGTTGGCAGTGGGCCTTTGCCACCAGAAGTGAATAAAGAAACAGAATTCGTTTTGAATTTTTATATCAATCAGATAAGTGGAAATTTTTCATCATTAAACATAACAACGTATCTGCCGGCAAATGTTGATTGGATCGGAGAGGAAAAATTGAATAAAGGCGTAGTTGGCTATAATCCAGCTGATAGAAAAATAAATTGGGTGATAAATGATGTAAATTCAGGCAGTCAGGATCTAAGTGCTAGTTTCAAAGTAAGTATCAAGCCTCAAACAAGCGATATTGGCAATACTATTATTTTGATGCCAGCATCAACTTTGGTTGGTGTTAAAAGTAATGGCGAAAATATTAATTTATCAGTTCCAGCTTTGGATACAAATTTGGCTGAAGCATTATTTGGCAGCGGACAAGGGAAGGTTATGCAATAAAGAAAAAAACGGAAGTTTACACTTCCGTTTTCGCATTTTTCAAATAATAATGACCAATAATACTTCCGATTCCTAAAAAAATAGCAGCATCAAGGCAGAAATTTGCTAAGAATTGAATTTCATTTTGTAGTATTGGTAGCCATTGTGCTAAACAAATAATTCCTAAAATGATAGCTGTACTTTGAATGCCCATTTTCCATTTTCCAAATTGATTCGCTCCTATCTTTTTTTTCCATCCATACGATATAATTATTGGTTTGAATATCCACGCAGTTAAGAAAAGTAATATTTCTATTCCAGTAATAATATGTATAGTGCTGATATTAAAAAAATGATGAGTGAAAACTAAACCATCATTTAGCGATATGTTTAGAATTAATATATTTAACGCTTTATCAGCAGTCGGGTCAAATTTTGCTCCGAATTCAGTGATTTGGTTGGATTTTCTAGCGATATAACCATCCAGAAAATCTGTGTAATAGGCAAAAATAAGAGTAATAAGAGCCCAGAAAAAATCGTCGCGTATTATATGAGTATGAATAGAACCAATTAGAAATATTCTTGTTGCGGTGATGAGATTAGGTGCATTAAAATATGTAGCTGATTCGAATGATTTTAAACCTATTGATTTTCTTTTTTTAATTTCTTTTTTTACTATAGGAATTTTTTTCTTTTTATGATTTTTATCATTATTCATAACAAATCTCCTTTTTTTAAATTACATTTATGTATAAATTTTATAGAAAATCTAAAATAAGTCAAGCTAGACTTGGCACATTGACTACTAAACATGGGAAAATAAGTACGCCATTTTTTATGCCGATTGCTACTAAAGCAACAGTAAAAGCTTTGACAATAGAGGAAATAAAGAAGCTTAAATCTCAAATATTGTTATCAAATACTTATCATTTATATTTACGTCCAGGTATTGGGTTATTGAAACAAGCTAAAGGTCTTCATAAATTTATGGATTGGCAAGGACCAATTTTGACAGATTCTGGCGGGTACCAGGTTTTTTCTTTGGCTGGCACTAAGAATCGATCTAATAAGAGTTTAGTGAAAATCAAACCAAATGGTGTAGAATTTTCATCTCATCTTGACGGTTCAAAACATATTTTCACTCCCAAAAAAGTATTGGAAATTCAAAATATTATTGGCAGTGATATTATGATGATCTTGGATGTTTGTACTAAAAATCCAGCTACTAAGGTGCAAGCTAGTAAGGATTTGGAATTGACTCATAAATGGGCTAGAATGGCTAAACAAGAAATTAAGAAGTGTAAATATAAAAATCAGTTATGTTTTGCAATTATACAAGGCTCTATTTATAAAGATTTACGTCTAGAATCAGCTCGCGGACTGGTTGATTTGGATTTTGACGGTTATGCTATCGGGGGACTGGCAGTTGGGGAAACGCATCAGGAAATGTATCAAGTTCTTGACTATACAGTACCAGAATTACCAACTGGCAAACCGCGTTATTTAATGGGAGTTGGCAGGCCAGAAAATATTATTGAGGCAGTAAAAAAAGGGATTGACATGTTTGACTGTGTAATACCGACTAGAGAAGCCAGACATGGCCGATTGTATATTTTTGAAAAAAACGATATAAGCAGAAAGAATTTTTATCAGACTATGAATATTTTGAATAGAAAATATGCCAATGATTTTTCGCCAATCAATAAACAATCAAGTTTTGCTGAATTGCGAAATTATTCCCGCAGTTATTTGCATCATTTATTCCGTGTCCATGAACCGCTTAGCATCCGTTTGGCAACTTTACAAAATTTAGA
>DAOUWZ010000055.1 GCA_030666865.1 bacterium
ATTACAGCTTTGATTTTATCCGCTTTCAACAAATCTTTGTATTCTGTTTTTGAGGGGCTCACTTTATTCATAATTCATAGTAAAACAATGAAATTTAATAAGTTTATTGTTTAGGACGCACGTAAGACGATTTCACTTAACGTTAGTGATATACAAAGTTTTTCTGTAGCCCCGTTATCCAACGGGATAAACTACGCGGAAGAAAATTTGGGTGAAGTCCGAGCCGAGGGCTGAACCGTATATCCCGTGTTGTGCGAGGGTTTATTTTGGCTTCCCTATTATTTTATCAATTAAGAGCCAAAATGAAAGCGCAACGTCTCCTTGAGTTTTGGCTGGCGAACGATTATAGGATAAAGGGCGGGACAATTATTTTTCAGTTTCAAAAAATCCAGTATCTAAATTTTTCTTGACGTTATCCCATGAGAATATTTTACCATTCATTGTTACATAAACACCATGTGGAAGAAGTTGAACAGATGCAAGTGCTAATCCAATATTAAATAATGCATCAGAATTTTCTTTGTTTCCGGGAATTGCCGCACCTAATAAGACAATAGTTTTTGATAACTTATGTTTTCCTAAATATTTTGCAGTTATTGGCATTGTCATAGTGCCATGAGTTACAACAATTTTTTCTTCTGAACATCCTTTGCATTTTTTCAAAAGCAATTCCCTATCATTATCATTCATAAATTTACTGTCTTTAAAACAAACTTCTTCCATATTATAATCTAAAGAAATTCTGGATTTTTTGAGTAAATTAGGAATAATGGATTTTTGATTTTTTGGAGCTTTGTCTTCTGAATCATATTCTAAATCATCAATTGTTCCGCCTGTAATAAAAACTTTGATTGTCATAATTTATTGATTATAAGTAAAATATTAATAAATGTTGTGTTAGTGAGCCAGCCAAAATTTCGTATAACGCTTCACACTATGAGAAGTTGCGATAGCAATTTGGGTTGAGGCTCTGCAAGAGCCGAACCTCATAGTGTGTGTTGTGCGAGGGTTATTTTTCCGTAGAGTAACGGAGGAAAAATAAAGTGCAACGACCCCTTGAGTTTACAAATTTATCATTCCTTATTTTCTTTTTTACCTTTAAAAAACCACTCATAAATACCTAGACACCAACTTCCAGTAAAAATTATACTAACTAAAAATACACCCCATTGTTCATTAATATAAGATGTAATAAACCAGAAAGGTTGAGAAGCTAAACCAGCAACAAATCCCCACTTATTTTTTTTAGCAACAAGTATAATTGCTCCTGCCCCTAGTATAAATATTGCTGTTTGAGATATTATTTCATACATAGTTTTAAAGGTAAAAAATTATTAAAGATAAATTTGTAAATTTCGCACAATGTTCAAGAGTATGCGAAGTTTTTTGTGCAGCGGAGCGGAACAAAAAATTTGGGTGAGCATTTGGCGTTAGCCAAGCGCGAACCGCATACTCTTTGTTATCGGATGTATTGCTCTTTTAGGCGATAGCCTGCTGGCGAG
>DAOUWZ010000028.1 GCA_030666865.1 bacterium
AAAATTGCACTAATAATGTTTTGTTATGTAATTTATAGATATGTTCGTCATTCTCTTTTTCCATGTTTTAATTATATATCACATACATCTGTTGCGCCACGTACCCCGCAGCAAGCTGACGGGGAATTCTTTTGATTAAACATTCAATTATATCAAATATAAACACCAAAAAGGACAGTCCCGCGGTCGCGGGACTGTCATTACAAAATATCTGTATTTAAATTTAATATTTTAAAACCCCTGCCTGCCGTAATATAATAATTAGATTAATATTATAATTTACTAAACGACCCTAACTAGTATACAACCTACATCATTTTCTTGCGGATGAAGGCGGGCCTGTCCGCCGTAATATAATTATATAAAAACAATAAATGTTTAATAAAAATAATTATTGTTAATCGCTTACATCATTTTCTTGCGGATGAAGGCGGGAATTTCTAATTCCTCTTCTTCGTCAGTCTTTTTTTCTTCTGGAGTTTTTATAGTAGGAGCTGTTGGTCGGGCATATTTGCGTGATGGAGACATTGGTTCTTCCTCTTTATTATTTTCTTCTTTAATTTGTTTAACCTCAGGCTTTAACGAAGCCTTCACTTCTTTAACATCAATTTCTTTGCGTTTTAGAGGATTGCCGGTAAACCCAGTCGCAATAACAGTGACTTTAACCTCATCATCAAGATCTTCATCAATTACTGCTCCAAAAATAATCTTAGCATTAGGATCAGCTGACTGAGTAATAACTGAAGCTGCTTCATTTACTTCATACATACTCAAATCACTGCCTCCAGATACTGTAAATAATATTCCTTTAGCGCCATCAATAGAAAGTTCCAATAAAGGACTATTGATTGCTGCCTTGGCTGCTTCAGCAGCTCTGCTTTCTCCAGAGCCTTTGCCAATTCCCATCAAAGCGCTGCCTGATTCTTTCATTATCGATTTTACATCAGCAAAATCGACATTAATCAATCCAGCTACAGTAATAATTTCTGAAATTCCCTGTACGCCTTGCCTAAGCACTTCATCAACTACAGCAAACGCTTCTATAAAAGAAGTCTTTTTATCAATAATTTGCAATAATCTGTCGTTGGGAATAGTAATGATAGTATCAACTCTGTCAGCCAACTCTTGTAATCCTTGTTCAGCTATATATTTTCTTTGCGCTCCTTCAAAAGTAAAAGGTTTAGTGACTACAGCGACTGTCAGAGCTCCATTCTTTTTGGCAATATCAGCTACAATCGGGGAAGCGCCAGTACCAGTCCCGCCGCCAAGTCCGCAAGTTATAAAAACCATATCTGCATCTGAGACAATACTCTCCAACTCATCTTGATCTTCCTCGGCCGCTACTCTGCCTAATTCTGGATCCATGCCAGCGCCTAACCCTCGGGTAGTTTCTTTACCAATATGAATTTTTGATTCAGCGTCATTGTGATGCAGCGCTTGCGCGTCTGTATTTACTGCTACAAACTCAACTCCTTTTATTTTTGAATTAATCATTCGATTTAAAGCAGAATTACCGCTTCCGCCAACACCGATTACTTTTATTTTTGCAAAAGTTTCAACTTCAGGTTTAATTTCCATATGAATTAAATTTAATCTTTATTATATATATATTTTTATAATAATAAATTAAAATTTATTTGGCCAGACCTGTGTGAACTAATTAATTGTTCATGGTATTATCTTTTATTGTTCATAAAATTTATTAAAATAAAGACAGAGCAATGCTCTATCCCTACAATATATAAAATCTATATTTTCTATAATTTAAAAACTAATCACGGTATCCATTTTTTAACAACATTTTTAACCTGATTAAACATTTTTGACGGTACTATATTTTTCATCAATGAACCACTGTCTTTAGAGGCTTGAGCCTGATACCCCCAAACTACTAAGCCCAAAGCGGTTGAAAAACTTAAATCATTTATTTTATCAATCGCAGAAATAACTACTTGACTCTGCCCTAAACTAGCAGGTAACTTAAGTTGCTTTTTAGCGTATTCAACAATTCCTGGTAACTTAGAACCACCACCAGTAAATACAATTCCAGCTGGCAACAATCCAATCCTCTCGATTTTGCCCAGCTCATCATTAATTAAATTAAAAATTTCTTCTACTCTAGCCTCAATAATTTCCGCGACTTGCTTCATACTTACCCTGCCGTTTTCAACATCAGAAAATTCTGACAAATCAATCTCTTTTTTCTTTTCAATCGCAGTAATATCACAAGTACCATAAGTCAACTTAATATCATCAGCTACATCTACAGAGGTGCGAAGTCCAATAGCAATATCATTTGTGATATGAGTAGATCCAATCGGTAAAATAGCTGTATGCAAAATATCACCTTCCTCAAATACTGCTAAACTTGTGGTTGAGCCACCAATATTTATCAAAGCAGCGCCTAGCTCTTTTTGTCTTTTGGTTAATACTGATTCAGATGCAGACAATATACCCAAGACTAAATCGTCAATATCTACTCCAGTTCGATACACGCATTTAGTCAAATTTTTTACTTGTGTAGATAAACCTTGAATTATCTGCGCGTCTACTTCTAACCTCACTCCGGTCATACCAATAGGATCTTTTATAGCAGATTGGTTATCAACTGTAAAAGATCTTGGGATAACATGTAGAATTTCATAATTAGGCGGTGTTGCTACTGCTTGAGCAGCTTCAATAACTCTCTCGACATCATCTTCTTTTATTTCCCCATCAGCTTTACTGACCGCTACTACCCCATTACTATCTTCTGAAATTATATGAGAACCTGAAATACCAACATAAACATTTTCTATAGGCAAGCCAGAAAGACGCTCTGCTTTCTCCAAACTGCTAGCTACTGATGAAACTGCATCTTCAATACTAGTGACTACTCCCTTACTAACACCTTCAGCTGGAGTTTCAACTGCTGCCATAATATTCAAACTATCGCCGTTTACCTGCCCGACTACAACACGTATCATAGTAGTCCCGATATCTAATCCTGTTATAATATTTTCTTTAGGCATACTTTAAAAATTTATAAAATTATTGTGAATATCAAATTTAAGCATACTGGAACTAATATTTATATCAATAAAATTATCCATAAAATAATAAATTCTAAAAACTAAATTCTAAACAAACCCAAAGCCCAAATGACAGAAATCCAAAACAATAAAATAAAAATAAGTTTTGAATATTTTAATTTTGATATTTGAATTTGTTTAGAATTTAGAGTTTAGTGCTTAGAATTTATAAATATACTTCATTTATTATACAATATTTTTTTGCATAATACTAATTTCCTTGTACAAATAAATTGCTCAAAACAATTTATTGATATAAGGGTAAAAAATCAATATTCCAACTACTATAGCAATCAAAGAAGCCAATAAAACCATGCCAGCCATCAAATCTTTTACTATTCGCACATAATGATGTATTTTGGGCTTCAAAATATCAATAAATGTTTCTAAAACAGTATTTAAAATCTCCAAAATAAGTATCAAAGCTATTAGCATTAAAACTACTATCCATTCTTGAACTCGGATGTTAAAAATAAAACCAAAAATAATAACAAGTAGAGCAACTAAAATTTGAATCCGAAAATTCTGTTCCGCTCTGTAAACATATTTTAAACCATCAAAGGCGTATTTGAAACTTTTTTTCAATTTTATAATATCAAGCATTTATTTTCTTTAATACTTTACTTTGCCAAACTTCCATAACAACAGCCTCTTCATCCTCAATGTGATCATATCCCAATAAATGCAACAAACCGTGAACAAATAACATAACAAATTCTTGCCTAAAAGTCTTTTTATTATTTTTAGCCTGACTATTGCACTTATCAGCAGCAATAATTATTTCACCAAGATCATTCTCTTCAGAAATAAATTCAGAAATATTACCAGAAAAAGACAATACATCGGTAACTTCATCTTTATTACGATATTGTTTATTTAGTCTTTTGATTTCATCATTACTCACAATCGCTAAAGATAAACTTACATCAGAAAAAGACGGGCTGACCTCAGCCAGTGTCATTTCAACTATCTCAACTATTAATTTGTTACTTATTCCAACATCCCTGTAACTGGAATAATCAAGATTCACTTTCATTATTTGTCAAACTAAAACTCTTATACACCATTTTCCATACATTGAGATAATCAACTTCTGTCTTCAATCCAGCGCTATATGTAAATATAAAAATTTTATCGCCAGTTGATAAATAAAAATTTGCATTATCCAAAGAAATTACCCCAGCAAATTCACCAACCTTCTCAATAATCAAATCATCTTTGGTAATCTCGGGTACCAAATTTAAATACCAATCCAAAGCGCTTTCCTTATTTTTATTTTCCACAATTGAAATTTGAATAAAGTCATCCTGCAATGATTCAAAAACAACTCTTTGTTCACCATCACTATCAGATACAAAATTAAGCCAAGAAGCTGGATAGAGAACTGAAAAATTATATTCTTCATCCATATATTCACTCACTAACTCGTCATCTATCAACTTATTTTCTGAAATTGGACTATAAAAATTTAAAACCTCATCACCGTCAAGATACCCGTCACTATCAGTATCTGGCATATTTCTGCTAGTTTGAAACAATATTTCTTCTTCATCTGTTAAACCATCTTTATCAGTATCTTTTGATGGACTCAAAGGAATAATATCAATCGTATTAGCTTCATCATCATCTACTGGATCAATTTCTTCTGGCTCAGTGATTATTTCTTCTTCTAAATTTGAAAGTATAGCGATTCTACCTTCTGGCAGGGAACTAAATACAACTGTGATACTATTCGTGACAATATCTAATTCTGCTCCTTTAATAAATTGCCAACTACCGTCATCCACTTCATTTGCGACCCTTAAACTATTTTCTTTTCTACTAGTCAAATCATCAGGCTCTTGATAATAAAAAATAAATTCTGTCGGCTCGGTAAAAGTAAAATATTCTTTAGACTTAATAGTATAAATAGCTCCTATTGCCCCAGCTGCTCTGCCAGAAACTTGATCTGGCATCAATGTGCTAATCTCTATTTTTTCTGTTTTATCAGCATCCGAAGCAGCTAATTTTATCAAAATACTGCTAACCTCCTCATCTGAATTAATATCTTTAGCAATAAACTTCAACTCAACTCCTTGTTGTTCAGATTCAGTCGACTTAACCTGTTCTTCATTTGTTTGCTGCTTTTGCTCATCAATAACTGGAATGTCTAATTCTATATTCATTTCAGCTGAATTATCTGTATTTTGATAAACAAAAAAATACCAAATTGTCGCGCCACCGCCAATAATTGCCAAAGCAATCAATGAATACAAAACGATTATTATACCTTTACCAGATTTTTTATTCTTTACTTTAACGCTCGGTAAAAACTTTTCTGGCATAGTATAAATAGACACTTGACTATCAACTGTTCCTGCCTCTGACTGACTTTGAGAATTATTTTTTTCCATTATTGAATTCATTTTGTTATTGATTAAATTCTGTTGGATTGTCTGTTAATAATTTTCCTGCGCCTTTCGGATTATAACCTGCCTTTACCTCTTCACCGTCCAAATAACCATCCCCATCTGTATCAGAATTTAATGGATCAGTCTTATAAAATTTTATTTCCTCTCGATCTAATAAACCGTCAAAATCAGAATCAGGCAAATTTATGTCAGTGCCATATTCTTTTTCTTCGCTGTCCAGCAAGCCGTCATTGTCAGTATCAATATTATCAATCTCATTGTTTGGTTGCTTTTTATCTTCAAACACATCATCAACCAAAACTTTATTATTTTTATTAAAATATTGCCAACCCAAATACCCAGAAATTCCCACAATACCTATTATCACTAGCAATAACAATAATTTTAATATTTTTTTCTTGTTTGATGGTGGAGGTGAACCATTCATACTCTGCATTATTGGATTTGGTGGCTGTGTATTAGAACCTATTTGATTGTCAGGATTTGGCGGTGGCGTGATCTTGGATTTATCTACTGATTCAAAAATATCCTCAGCCCGTTTAGCTGATTCTTCTCCTCCTTCAGTTGATTGTTTTACATCGTCGAACATTAATTTAGTATTTAAAAATTAATAATTTTATTTTAACTTTATTTTGTTGCGTGTTGTATGTTGTATGCTACATGTTTACTTAAGCTTTCCTGCGCCTTTAGGATTAAATCCGTTATATACCTCTTCTCCATCCTGATAACCATCGCCATCTGTATCAGGATTCAAAGGATCAGTTCGATACACTTTTACTTCATTATAATCACTTAATTTATCACCGTCAGTATCTATCTTTAAAGGATCTGTTTTCCAGCCATCAATTTCTTCTCCATCCAATATACCATCGCGGTCAGTATCCATAGATCCGGGATTAGTACCTAGTAATTCTTCAACTGAATCCGGCACACCGTCGCCGTCAGTATCTTTGATGATTACCTTAGGCGCCCGGGCAATAACAATTTGTTGAGATTGTTTATTTGTTTCTCGTTTTTTTATTTTATCATTTTCAACTACTTCAATTTTTTTATCTCGCATTGCTAAAACAAAAATAATCATCAAAATTATCAATAACACCAAAACTAAAGACAAAATAATTATTTTTCTCTTCTTTTGATGTTCCAATACGCTTTCTAATAAATTATTTAACATATTATTATATATAAATTAGATTATGGACAGATTCCTTTAAGGCAATAACAAGTCCCGGCATCACAAAAAGTACTCCAATCAGTTCCTTGGCAGCAATCAGCTGTTGTAGAACACCCGCTTGAGCCTTCATTAATGCAAGTTGTGGCGAGAGGCTGATACCAAATGCAATAGAGGTTAGCCGTGCCATCACATAACGAATTACCTGACTCTGTCCAACTAGAACCGGTAGCTAAATTCGATCCAAGCATACCAAAATAAGTTGGCGTGGAATTAGACCAATTATTACAATTGTCCCCAATACCTACTCCGTCATTTCCTGTGCCAGTCCAAACGTCATTACTAGATTTAATTCCTGTATCATCGTATGCGATTGGATTCTGTAAATTACCACCTGACCATAAATTACTCACATTATCTGCTACTTTATAAGCATTACCAGAACTATCTACATTATAAAGCGGCATAGAAGTAAACCCGCCAAAATTTTCCTGAGCATTACTATAACTATAAGACAGCCAAGCCCGCCACTCACCTGGTTCAACTAAACTTGAACTATTGGCAATATACTGGCATTCATCATTTGCTTGCGACAAATCCCCTAACCCGCCATTATAATCCGTATGAGTAACAAATATCGTGCCTAAACCGTTAGGCGTAACAACTTCCTGGCTGTGATATACGCAGTAAATCCGTCTTTCTAAATTACAAGTCTGACCTGAATCATTGATATTAGTCCAATCTGATATGGAATCTGTTGATCCGGTCACGCCATAGCTAGCTGCTGCCGAACTATTCCAGGAAGAATCGCCAGCATCACAATTGTTACTACTAGTGCTTAAATGTTCTCCATTTTTATCAGTCCCTGTCCATACTCTATCGATGATTCCAATATTATTATTTTCATCAACATTAATCGGATGCTGTAAATCACTGCCTGACCATAAATCCTCTACGCTGCTTGCAACCAATGCGCCGTTTGGCAATAATAACTCTATTCTTTCCGCGCTAACAAAACCGTCCTTAACATGATAATGATCACCACTATGCATAGCAGTCCATCCTGACACCCAAGCTTTCCATACCCCTGATTTGACATTAGCTGACGCGTCAGCTAAAGCCTGGCATTTACTATCAGCATTATCTGTAATACCTGCCTGCTCCAGACCTAACTCACCGTAATAGGCTACACTAGAAACAAAAATCGTGGCTGCGCCATCTAGATTTACTGAGGCAGTATTGGAATAACTACTATCGCCAGCTGTATTTGTAGCTTTAACCCGATAATAACGCGGATTATCTCCGCTCAAATCAGTATCATTATAAAAAATCACACCAGCATCTGTAGTTGTCAAAGTAGTCCAAACTCCCCCCGTATCTCCTTTTTCTACTTCCACCACAAAATTATCTTCATTATCAGAACTATCCGTCCATTCAAGCTCTACCCGACCATCAGAATCGCTATATACAGCTGTTAAACCAGAAGGAGCAGCCGGAATTGTTTCAGTTGGATGAGGAATGCCGTCAATATTAGATGGATCAGAATCAGTAGTGGCGTCATAAGCAAACACTCGGTAATACACTTTCATACAGGATCGGGAAGAAACGTATTTTGCCTGATCGCCACACCATTCAACTGTACTATCTGTCTGTCCATAACCATTAAGGCATTCATCAGCGTCAAATATATCACAAGATCCGCTACCGCCGCCTCCACTGCCTGAATGACAAACCCATGAATAGTTAGTATCAGGACAAGTACTTGCATTTTGAAAACAACCATCACATCCGAGATCTACACAATGATCATGACTGGAAACACACTTTGGCAATGCATATACTGTCGGGATCTTATATACAAAATCAAACCAAGCTAAATACTTATCTTTTAAATTATTAACAGCGATACAAGTCCCTGCGCAAATCCCTGTATTTTCCATATAATTAGGATCTGTCAGACCGCTATCAGTAAAACTTATCACGCCTGCTACTACTGTGCCAACTGGCGTCCAGCCAGCGGAACCATCATTACTGCGCTCAATGCGGAAACCCGTTTCGGCAGATGAATTATCAGTCCAAATTAAATTTACATTATTATTTGATGCGCTAGCTACTAAATCAGTTGGCGCGTCTAAAGGACCGCTTGGACCACTACCTGAATCAGGAATACTGTCAGTATTTGAAGCTGATTCACCAGCAGAATTATAAGCTATTACTTGATAAGTTACTTTTAAACAATCTCTTTGTGCAACATACTCAGATGTGAAAGGATCACAAAATAATATTCTACTATCTGTTTCCAGATACCCAGCTTGACACGATTCAGCATCAAAAAAATTACTTGTACTACAAGCACCATAATTAGTTGAAAGATAAGGCGCTGCCATATCATCATCTATATATGTAGTACTATCAGGTCTAGCAGTACCAAAACGTTCCCAGCTTTCACCATCATCAGGAGAACGTTCAATATAATATCCATCAATATCACCGCCGCCGCTATTCCAAGAGAGTTCTGCATAATCATCATGATCATCCCAAATAGCTTCTAAATTGGTCGGAGCGCCTGGAGGCGCTATCACAGTATAATTTATGGTTTCGGTATCACTGTCAGCAGCTGAATTTACCGCTTCAACAGATAATTTATAGGTTTCACCAATAGTTAAATTTTCAAAAGTACATAAATGTGAACCTGTATTCTGACTACTTGGACCGCTAATCACAACGCTACCCTGTAAACAGGATACATCGGCTATTTGATTAATATCATAACCAATAACAGCAGGGGTTCCGCCTTCAACTGGATCAGTATGCGAAGTAATATCTAATATCATACTAAGAACACACTCATTACCCTCAACATGATAATCAGCATCACAGCCTGTCACATAACACTCACCTGTCCACTGATATGAACCGCCGGTATATTCGCAAACATTATACCGGCCAGCGCCATAATCAATCTGATCAGAGCAATCCTGCTGATCAGGGTCACAAGAAGTTTGTTCACAATTGCCATCAATCAATGAATAACCAATGTTACACTGAAAACCGGTACAATTATTAAAACAACTTGAATTTGCTGGTCGCCCATCAGATTCATCACAAACCTCATCACCATTTAATTCTCCGTCACCGCAATAACCACCGCACATATCAGGTGGTGGCACAGCTTGGTCCCATGAACAACTAGCTGTATCACATTCTTCTTCCCATGAGGCATGCCAATTTTGATCACCGTGATAAAAATCGCAAATATCTCTAGTATCACCTACTTCACAAGCTTCCCGCGGTGCTTGAATGACTCCATCACCACAATATCCGGCAGAAGAATACCCAGTGCCATTACAAAAACTTTCATTATATACAATATTCGGTATTGTTCCCCAACCTTCCATCTCTAAATACACTCCGATGTTATAATCTTCTCCTGACAATTGATATTGATAGATTGAAGATCCAGCTGGACATTCATAAAGCTGATTAACCTCATCCCAACAAGTGTCTGGATCAGCATCAGTAGAACATTTACTCAAACAGCTTACTCCTTCCCCACAGTCTTCATTAGACCAACAAGTACTATTAGGATCATCACTGCAATAATTAGCAAAACTATTGTAAATATCTGTCGGCATACTTTCCCCAAGCATATTTCCCAAGGTAGCCTGCCAAGAAGGCCAAGCTGAAGTAGATATGCCAGTTACAAAGCTTCCGGCTGCCAAGAGTGGCACTGAACCAGTTATTTCTTTGTAATCTTCTACACTAGTTTTAATGTTAGTTGCATCAGCTAATCGTTGTAAATCCCGGCGAATCATTTGTTTTTCTTGATAAGTATAATCGGTAAAACGGAAATTACTTATCATTTGATCAAAAATGCCCTGATTTTTCTCACTGGAAAGATCATTGTATGATAAAACATACATATATGTTTCAATCAAGCCACCTTCATCTTTTGGTCCGACAAAATAAACACTACTTCCTACTTTAATACCAGGAAAACCATCTACTTTAGTTTCTGAAAAACCACCACTAGAACCCGTTGTTTGCTGATAAAATGCTTCTGGACCCAATCGATTAGGATTGGGATATATTCTCAAACCAATCACATCAGTTTTTATTTGTGCCAATGAACTTGAAGTAAACCAATTCTTAATATTGTACCATACCTTAGTTAGCCAGTCAGTAAATTTATTATTAGTTTTGGAAAGATTTCGTGGAGCTTTAAATTCAATATCATCGTCATCACCGGTTAAAGTTTCAGTATCATAAGTAAATAAATATTCATCGTCTGTTTCAGCACTAGTATGAACATGAGAACTTTCCGGACTAGAAAGCATCCCCAATAAATCACTCGGGTCATTACCCCGGCAATACTTCATTTCAAAACTAAAACTTGTATCCATCATTGGCGGAGGATCTGGCCAAGGATATACGCAAATAAAAACTTCTGCTTCACCCATGCCTGACACTTTTCGATGTAGAGTGTCCTCAATAGAATCATCAACTGTCATAATTTCAGCGGTAGCAGTCAAATAAGCATGGCCGTTTTTAGGATGCGGAGTAACTATTCTTTGATCAGGCGTATTTACATCACTAGCCAGTTCTATCACATCATCCCCGTCATCTTCATACCACCACCAAGCCCAATCATAAAATCCTTCAATCGGTGCAATATTATTGCCACTTTGAGATTGAGCTGTCGCTGTATATATTTGAGTTTGATCAATTTCAGTAAACATATAATACTCAGGCGCTACTTCCACTGAATCTACCAAACAAATTTCATCACTAGTACCAAAATTCCACCCAGCATCATAACCCATTTCTACTCCTTCGCGACTGGCAACTGTTTCATAAATATCTACATTGAATCGCCTGTTTGATGGCAAAGCGCTGCTGATATAAAATCTTGACACAGTACAACCCTCTTCACTGGCGCAAGTCCACTGTCCATACTCTCCTGGCGCCACAAAAAATGAACGAATAGTTCCATCAATATATACTAGGGTATTTACTGGTGGACCAACTTGAGCTAAAGCTGCCATTTTTATATCTCCATTAAAAGCTGCTCCTCCTCCGCCTCCTCCGCCTTGTTGTTCACGTAAATTTGAATCATACCAGACTTTAAAAGTATCGTTGTTTATAGATGCCTTATCCATAATAGTATTAAATCTGGCTTCAATTAACGTATTTCTGCAATTATTATTACCTACTGGAGACCAAGAAAATACTGCTGGCGGATTTCCTGTTCCTGCCTGACAAGTACAACCAGCATCAGCATCACAAAAAGTATTACCAGTACAATTATCACCAAGTTCACAAGCTTCGGTATCTGGATCAGCATCACAATCTTCTCCAACATTATTTACCTGACAAGTACAACCAGCATCAGCAT
>DAOUWZ010000012.1 GCA_030666865.1 bacterium
AAAAAAGGTTTAAGAGAAACCAAAAAAAATTTATGGGGGTTTCTCAAATTGATTTTTTTGGGGACCTGGGGGTTTATATTGTGGGAGAAAAAAAGGAAGTTTGCGGGGAAATTGAAGGAAAAATGCCTGACCAAAGAAAAAAACCGCCATATCCCGGGCAAGCTGGTTTATGGGGATACCCAACTCTTATTAATAACGTAGAAACTTTTTACTCAGTTGCCAAAATTATTTGCGGGGAATATAAACAAACTCGATTTTATTCAATTAGCGGCGAGGTAAAACAGCCAGGTGTATTTGAATTATTAGAAACTATGACAGTTGCTGAAGTTTTGGCACAAACTAGCAATACTCCAGATTTTGATTTTTTTGTGCAGGTTGGCGGTGGATCTTCTGGCGAAATTTTATTACCAAATGAATTATCCAGGACTGTAGGCGGGAGCGGGGCGGTAATAGTATATGACCGTAATAAGACTGACGTATATGATTTGATGAAAAAATGGGTGGATTTTTTTCTTCAAGGTAATTGTGATAAATGCGTTCCTTGTCGGGAAGGATTGTTGCGGCTGGCTAATATGATAAATAAAAAGGAAATAGACGAGAGTATTTTAAATGATATTTTTTATGTAATGGAAGAAACCAGTTTTTGCGCTTTGGGCGCCAGTGTGCCTATACCGCTTAAGAGTTTAATTAATAAAGTAGGTTATCAGCATGACAAATAATAAAATAGAAATTATTATTAATGGTAATAAGATATCAGCTGAATCTGGGCAATCTGTTTTGGAAATAGCTAGAAAAAATAATATTGATATTCCAGCTCTTTGTTATCATCCTGATTTGGAGGTCAAGTCTAATTGTCGTTTGTGTTTGGTGACTGTTAAAGGTAAAGAGGGACTTTATACTTCTTGTTCGCTTAAAGCAGAAGATGGCATGGAAATCATAACAGAGTCGCCAGAAATATTTCGCACTGTCAAAACAAATTTGGAATTGCTTTTTGCCCAGCACTGCGAAGAATGTACAGATTGTATTTGGAATTTTAATTGTTATTTTCTTGAACTGGCTAAGAAATATAATGTTAAGATAGCAAGATTTGATGACAGGAAAAAAGATTGGCCAGTATATCAGTTTGGACCAGCTTTGCAATTTGATAGTTCTAAATGTATTGATTGTCGGAATTGTGTGGAGGTTTGCCATAAGCAGGGAATAGATTTTTTGGAAGTTAAAGAAAAGAATGGTTTAAAACAAATATTGCCGACCAGTGATAAAAATAAGGATTGTATTTATTGCGGACAATGTATTGTGCATTGTCCAGTAGGCGCTTTTGAAGCGATTGGTGAATTTGAAGAGGTGGAAGAACCTTTACTTGATAAAAGTAAAAAAGTTGTATTTCAGTTTGCTCCGTCCATTCGTAGTAGTATTGGCGAAGAATTTGGCTTACCTCATGGCTCAGTCGTAACCGATCAACTAGCCGGAGCAATCAAACAGCTAGGAGTGGATAGGGTTTTTGACGTTAGTGTTGGCGCTGATTTTACTACTTATGAAGAAGCCAATGAATTGGCAGAGCGAATAGAAAAAAATAAGCATTTGCCAATGTTTACTTCTTGTTGCCCAGCTTGGGTTAAATATGTTGAATTTAATCGTCCAGAATTAATACCTCATCTGACAACTGTGCGGTCGCCGCATATTATTTCTGGCGGATTAATAAAAACATATTGGGCGGAGATGGAAAAAATAGATACTAAGGATATTGTAGTGGTTTCAGTTATGCCGTGTGTTTCTAAAAAATATGAAATAACTAGAGATGAATTAAATATTGACGGCCTCAAGCCAGTTGATTATGTATTTACTACTCGTGAATTGGCTTATTTGTTGCATAAGCGAAAAATTGATTTAGCTAAAGCAGTCCCTAGTCCACCAGACAGTGTATTGGGTATTCCGTCTGGAGCTGGAGTAATTTATGGTAGTTCTGGCGGAGTAATGGAATCAGCTTTGAGAACCGCTTATGAAAAAATGACTGGCAATAAACTTGAAAATATTGAGTTTAATGAGGTGAGAGGAATGCAAGGCGTGAAAAAGGCAGAAGTAAAGATTGGCGATAGAAAAGTGAAAGTGGCAGTAGCTAACGGGATGGAAAATGCTATAAAAATTTTGGCTGAATTGGAAAAGAATCCAAATGCTTATGATTATATTGAAGTAATGGCTTGTCCGGGCGGGTGTATTGGCGGCGGTGGTCAGCCTGTTCCTGCTAATGAGGAAATTAGAAAAAAAAGATCAGCCAGTCTTTATGATTTAGATGTTGCCAATAAAATCAGATTAGCTCATGAGAGTCCGATTGTGAAGAAAGTATATGATGAATATTTAATTAACCAGGAACGGATTCAGAAGATTAGCTATACCACCTTTAAACGCAAAAAGAAAGAAGTAATAATTAACTGAATAAAATATATGAGTCAAACAAAAGTGTTAGGCTTAAGTAGGGGAATAATGCAGACTTTAATCAAATTTATTATTTTGGCAGGTGTTGCCACAGTAGCGCCGTTGTTAGGTCACAGCCAAGCTATTACCGGACCAATAGTTAATGCTACATTATTTATGGCAGTTTTATTGGTGGGTAGTAATAATGCAATTTTAGTCGGTGTTATTCCGAGTTTAATTGCTTTGTCAGTTGGTCTATTGCCAGCAGTGTTGGCGCCTATGGTTCCTTTTATTATGACTGCTAATATAATTTTGATTGTTACTTTTGGTTTACTTTATAAAAAGAATTATTGGTTGGCGGTAATTACGGCTAGTGCTTTGAAGTATTTATTTTTGTTATCAACCAGCTCAATTGTTATAGATTTATTGATGAAAAAAGAGTTGGCTACCAAAGTGGCTATGATGATGAGCTGGCCGCAATTAGTTACTGCTTTGGGTGGCGGTGTGATAGCCTTTGTAATACTGAAAAAATTTCACAAGGTTTGATTATGTCAATATCACATATACAATTATATTTTTTATTAATAATAATTCTTGCATTGTCAGGTTGCGGGCAAAGTAAAAATATTTCAGGAAGTTATATTGATACTTTGCAAGATGCGGTTGATAGAGCAGAAGAGGTAAGTGATCTTAATAGGCAAAAGGTTTTGGATTTTAATAATGAAAATTATCAAGGGGGAAATTGTTTGGTAGATACTGATTGTATTTTGCCAGGCGTTTATGCAATTCAGTCAAACTGTCCTTATCAAGCTTATTGTGATTCAGGATTATGTGTAGTTGGTTGTCCCTTATTTGTTAGTGAGAAAGGAGAGTATGATTGGCAATGCACCAGTGATGAAGAATGTGATTGCCAAAGCCAGCGAGCAGTTGGTACTTATATCCGTTGTCAGTGCATTTCTGACCAATGCGTGGCAGTAGTATCTGAATAGATATAATATTTGATATGTATAAAAAAATACAAAGTGAACTAAACAAATTAAAGAATCCGATTAAGGCTAAAATTTTGCAGCGGTTTTTTAAAACTGGCAGGGGTGAGTATGGGGAAGGAGATAAATTCTTAGGTGTTGTAGTTCCCTTACAGCGACAAATAGCCAAGAAATTTATCGATGTCAGTTTAAATGATATTCAGAAATTATTGGATAATGAAATACATGAATACCGTTTGACTGGTTTGTTAATATTGGTAGATAAATATGCAAAAGTTGGCACAAAGATGAAAAAGCAAATTTATGATTTTTATTTGAAAAATACCAAGCATATTAATAATTGGGATTTAGTTGATTTGACGGCGCCAAAAATTGTTGGTGATTTTTTATTAGATAAAGATAAACAAATTTTGTATAAATTGGCTGAGTCAAAAAATTTGTGGGAGAGACGAATAGCCATGCTGGCTGCCTTTGCTTTTATTAAAAAAGATAATTTTAAAGATGCTTTGAAGTTGGCTAAGCTCTTACTTAATGATGAACACGATTTAATGCATAAAGCAACCGGGTGGATGCTGAGAGAAATTGGTAAAAGGAAATTAGGGGTATTGATTGATTTTTTAGATAAATATTCGGACAAAATGCCTCGGACTATGCTTAGATATGCGATTGAACGTTTACCGGAGACTAAGCGGAGATATTATTTAAATAAAAAGTGAAATAAAAATATCTTTAAATGCGTATTAGGTAGAAGATATAAAAAAATTTCATGCAACATCTAAGAGAATGCGAAGGGAAAACTGATGAAGAGTTAGTTGAATTATTGTTAGTTAATCAACATTTTTATTTATGCTTGATGAGGCGATATGAAGATAAGTTGATGCGGTATATTAGGCGTATTTCTGATTTTTATGTGGAAGAAGCTGAGGATATTTTGCAGGAAGTTTTTTTGAAAGTTTATCAGAATATTAATAACTTTGACTTCACACTAAAATTTTCTTCTTGGATTTACCGTATTACTCATAATCAGGTTATTAGCTATCATAGGAGAAAAGAAGCCAGACCCAAAGCTTATGATTTATCAAATGAAGAGTTTGATGTTTTTGATACATTGGTATCTGAGATTGATTTGGAGTTAAATATTGATCAGGATTATTTAAGACAAAGTTTAAATAAGGTTTTAGAGAATATTGATGGAAAATACCGAGAAGTTTTGATATTGAAATACTGGGAACAAAAAGATTATCAAGAAATTTCTGATATTTTGAAGAAACCTATTGGCACAGTAGGAACTTTGTTGAATCGAGCCAAACAAAAGTTCAAATCTGAATTGGTTAAGCAAAATATTAATTTATAAATATGAATAAGATTAGTGAAAAAATATTGGATAAAATAAAACAACAACACATCATCCCTAAACCAAAGTGGCAGTTTTTATTAAAAGATTATTTGATTTGGGTTGTATTTATTATTGCTACTATTATTGGTAGTTTATCTATTGGCGTGATTATTCATTTGTTGGTAGATTTTGATTGGACTGCTTATCAATATTTGGATAAAGGATTTTTTGAATATTTTGTGATTAGTTTGCCGTATTTGTGGCTGGTATTATTGATAATATTTGTGATTTTGGCTTACTATCAATTTCGTCATACCAAAAAAGGATATAAATATCGTCCTTATACCATAGTTTTGTTGAGTGTTAGCGTCAGTTTTATTTTAGGGTTATCATTATTTGCCATAGGAACAGCACGTCGGGCTGATCATTTGCTTAGCGAGGCGGTGCCGTCTTATGAAAGAATGATAAAAAGAAAATCTCATGTCTGGATGAATCCGGAAAATGGGATGTTAGCGGGTAAAATTATATTTGTAACAAATCAACAATCTTTTTTACTGGAGGATTTGAATAATAAAAAATGGACTATTTACAATACTGATGCTTTAAAACATGAAGTTATAATAATAGAGATTGATGAAATGATAAGGATAGTTGGTGAACAAAGGGGTGATAATATTTTTAACGCCGACAGGATAATGCCATGGCAGCGTATGCAAGGTAAGTCAGGCATGAGAAAATTTAGATAATTATAGTTAGTTAGATATCGTAGTGACAGAGCATTGCTCTGTTACTACATTTTTTTGAAAGAAAAAAAAATTAGTCGCGTATTAATAGATGAAGCTCAAAAATTTAGGGTAAAGGTCGAGAGTAATACAAATTTTAATTAACTAATAAATAATATATATGAAAAATAAAAAGAATTTGATTGGTTTGTCAGTATTTGCGCTACTTGCAGCAGTAATGACTGTAACTTCAGTAGCTAGCGCTTATCAGGGTGATTATACTAAGCAAGGTCCAAATACTTCACCAGAGCGCCATGAAGCGATGCAAGCAGCTTTAACTAATACTGATTACCAAGCTTGGCAGGAATTAATGAATGATCGCGGTCGGGTAAAAAAAGTTATAAATGAAAAAAATTTTTTACAGTTTTCAGAAGCATGGCGTTTAGCAAAAGAGGGTAAATATGATGAAGCTGATGCTATCAGACAAGAGTTAGGTTTAAGAGGCAGAGATGGTCAGCGCCTAGGAGTAGGTTATCGCGGTATTAAAGGAGATAGAATAGGACAGGGTCAAAGAAAAGCTAATGGTAATAGAGGATTTAATATGAATGGTAATTTTGTTGATGCAGATGGTGATGGTGCATGTGACAATTTAATTCAAAATTAAATCAATTAGCATATAAAAAGCTATCCTCTAGTATGGGGATAGTTTTTTTTAATAATATAATATACAATAAAATTATAATGTAACATATGAATTATCAAAAATTAGAGATTAAAGAAGATTATTTATTAAAGAGTTTTACCTCTTTTAAGATTGGCGGTAAGGCTAAATATTATGTAGAAGTAAGACAAGTTGATGATTTGTTAACAGTTTTTGATTTTATTGATAAATACAATTTGGAATATTTTATTTTGGGCGGTGGAAGTAATATTTTGGTTAGTGATCAAGGTTTTGCTGGGATTGTAATCAGTATAAATAATCGCGGTTTAAAAATTATTGAAGGAAACGACAGTGAAACAAAAATAAAAGTTGCTTCAGGAGAGATTTGGGATGATATAGTGGTATGGGCAATTGAGCACAATTTATGGGGCATTGAAAATATGACATTGATACCAGGTAAGATGGGTGGCTTTGCAGTACAAAATGTAGGGGCTTATGGTCAAGATGCCAGTCAGGTGGTAGAAGCAGTAGAAGTTTTTGATACCAAGGATAAACAAATCAAATCAATGTCACATCAAGATTGCCAATTTACTTATCGTCATAGTATTTTTAATACCAAAGATAAGAATAGATATATTATTTTGAATACTGTCATTAGGTTATTAAAACAGGCTAAACCAAATACCGATTACTTGGATGTTAGAAATTATTTACAAGACAAAGGAATAACAGAACCTAAATTGTCAGAAATTCGTCAAGCCCTGATTTGTATTAGAACCAATAAATTACCTGACGTTGTCACCATTGGCAGTGTAGGAAGTTTTTTTAAAGTTTTGTATTTGAATAAAAAGCAATATCAAAATTTAGAAAAAAAAATGATTGATAATTATGGTCAGGACAAATTGGATAATTTGAGAAAGATTATGAAAGAGTTTTCTAATCAAGAGTTTATCAAAATACCGACTGGCTATATTCTTGATAAAGTTATGGGTTTAAAAGGAGTTAGCGTTGGTGGGGCAAAATTATCTGACAAACAAGTAATGGTTATTGTTAATGAGCGAGGTTTAGCAACAGCAGATGATGTAATGATGTTATTTAAAAAAGTAAGAAATTTAGCTTACAAAAAATTTGGTATTGAAATTGAGATGGAACCAGAATTAATCGGGTTTACCAAAGAGGAACTAACAGAATATTTTGCTTTAGGTAATAATGATTAATTGGGAATATTTTTTGATTTTTGATTTTTTGTTTTTGACTTATTTTACCTGTGTATATCTTTTTGCCTAATAAATAGACACTTTTTTAGGGATATGCTAAAATAACGCTGAGATTAATAATTAACAAATTTAGATTTATGGCTAAAATGACTAAATCTCAAATTATGAATGCTCTAGCAGAGAGCACAGGCCTCTCCAAGAAAGAGGTTGTTAATTTTGTGGATAAGCTAGTTGAGCTTGCTTATTCAGAAGTAAAAACAAACGGGGAATTTGTAGTTCCTGGTTTTGGAAAATTTGTTAAAGTTCACAGAGCAGCTCGTATGGGAAGAAACCCAGCTACTGGTGAATCAATTCAAATTGCTGCAAAAACTGTTGTTAAGTTTCGTGTAGCTAAAGCAGCTAAAGACGCAGTACTATAATCACAAATCTCTAGAGATATTCAAAAAAGTCCTAACTGGGGCTTTTTTGAATGCTAATTTTTTGTTATAATTTATACATGCAAAATAATAAAAAAACATTTTATTTAATATACATTTTGGGATTTTTATGCGCGCTAGCAACTGCATTACCAAGCTATATGCAGTCATCTTTTTTGGAGCAATTTGTTGATTTGAAATATATTGGCTTATATCTTTCATTAGCTACATTTGTAACAATGTTAGTTATTTTTATTTTTCCGAGGTTCATTAGGAAGTTTGGTAATTATAAAATAATGATGACTATTTTGTTTGTTTTTGTTATTTCGGTTGGGTTTTTAGTAAAAGCGACTAATGGTTGGTTGGTATTAATATTTTTTACTTCGCATTATCTATGTTTAAGTCTGATGGCAATTAATCTAGATGTTTTTTTGGAAAATATTTCTGATGATGAGCATACTGGACATATTCGAACGGTTTTTTTAACAGTAATGAATGCTGCTTGGGTCATCTCTCCTTTTTTAATGGGTCAGTTAACCGGAGAAAATAATAGATATTGGCTAGTTTATCTAGTGTCAGGTTTAGTAATGTTACCAGCTATTGTAATTTTATTTATGCAAAAAAAGTTGATGATAGATCATATACATTATAAAAGTAGGCATTTTCATGAATTATTAGCAGTATTTAAATATAAAAAGAATATTTCACGTATTTTTTCATTGGCTTTTGCCTTGCGGTTTTTTTATTGTTTAATGGTTTTATATACTCCGATTTATTTGCATGAAGCGTTTGGATTTTCTTGGGTTACGATTGGTATTATGTTTACTGTAATGCTTTTGCCTTTTGTAATTTTGCAAATGCCGGCTGGCAATCTAGCTGATAGATATTTTGGTGAAAAAGAAATACTTATTGTGGGTATTATTATTATGATGATTGCTACGGGTAGTATATTTTTTATACAATCAAATAGTCCTTTTGTTTGGACAGCAGTGTTGTTTATGAGTCGTGTTGGAGCTTCTTTGGTAGAGTCAATGTCAGAAGTTTATTTTTTCAAAAAAGTTGATAGAGAAGATATGGATCTGATAAATTTATTTAGAGATTTAAGACCAGCTGGTTGGTTACTTGGATCTTTGGTATCTGTTTTGATATTGAAATTTTTACCAATCTCATATATTTTTTTGTTTGTAGTATTGGTATTATTAATTAGTTTGCGTCCTGCTTTAGCGCTTGAAGACACTAAGTAGTTTTTAGTGATTAGGTTGTAGATTTTAGAAGATACTTTTTCTAGAAACCATAACCTAACACCTAACACCTATTAAATGGAAGAATTAAAAAAAGATTTAGAGCAAACTTCTGATAAAATAAATGAAACACATCAAAAAATGGAAGCCACATCTTCTGATTTACATAAGGCAACCAAAAGATTGGTAACTGCGCTAGATGTTGTTTACAATAAACCAGGTGTTATTTTTTGGCGGGGTTTTATCAAAGGAATAGGACAAGGACTTGGCGCTACTATCGGCGTGGCTTTATTGTTTATTATTTTGTCATGGCTTTTTAGACAGCTTGGTGGTATTCCAGCTTTTGCTGATTGGGTGAATGAATTGAGTAATACCTTAAATGTACCACGATAAATTTTGACAAAAGGGATATTTTTATATATAATCCTAGTATATTACTAGGATTTTTATTTTTTTATAATTAATAAAAAATATGTCTTTTCTTACAGCTTCAACCAAAGAACAATATGGTTTGAGACTGGCTATTAGTTTAGCTAAATCTTTTAATAATAAAAAACCAATTTCTTTGGGGCAAGTGGCAGCAGCAGAACAGATATCAAATAAGTATTTGGAAGAGTTGGTAATTTTTTTGAAAAAAAATAATTATGTAAAATCAGTATCAGGTAGAAGTGGTGGTTATATTTTTTTAAAAGATCCAACCAAGGTATCAGTCAAAGATATTATTTGGTTGTTTACTGACGCGCCAACTGTAGTCAGGTGTACAAACAAAAAGAGTATTTGTCCATTGATTCATAAATGCTCAGCAAAAAATGTTTGGTATAAAGTTCAAGCACAAGTTGAATTAACTTTAGCTGATATAAAAATTTCAGATTTATTAAATAATTAAATAGTATGATTGATATAAAAAATTTATATGTAAGTATAAAAGAAAATGATATTTTACATGGTGTAAATTTAAAAATCCACCAAGGTAAAATAATTGCTCTAATGGGTCCAAATGGTAGCGGCAAGTCTACTCTATCTCATGTTTTGATGGGTCATCCTGATTATAAGATTGAGAAAGGTGAAATTTTATTTGATAAAAAAAATTTATTATCTTGGCCAGTTCATAAAAGAGCTAGACAGGGATTGTTTTTGGCATTTCAATATCCGTATGAAATACCAGGAGTTTCTGTGTGGCAGTTTTTACAATCATCACTGCAAGCCATTGAAGGTAATAAATTTTCACAAGCTAATTTTGTCAAAAGACTGCAAACAATAATGAAGGATTTACATTTCTCAGAAAATTTTTTGGACAGGGGTTTAAATGAAGGATTTTCTGGTGGTGAGAAAAAACGAATGGAAATATTACAGATGAGATTATTACAGCCAAAGATCGCAATTTTGGATGAGACTGATTCCGGGCTTGATATTGATGCTTTGAAATTGGTCGCTGCCAATGTCAGGAAAATGGTTGGGTCAAAATTAGGTGTTTTGGTGATTACTCATTATCAAAGATTATTGAGTTATTTACAGCCAGATGAAGTGCATGTAATGTACCAGGGGAAAATAGTAAAGTCAGGTGGAAGAGAATTGGTTAAACAATTAGAAAGGAATGGTTATAGTTGGATCAAGCCACAAAATGCATAACAGATAGCGCGTAATATATATGGTAAAAAAAAATTTATATATAAATCAAAATAAATATACTTTTCGTGATAAGCACAAGTCTATTTTTAAATCAGATAAAGGTTTGTCAAAAGGAATTATCAAAAAAATTTCTCAAGAAAAAAACGAACCAGCTTGGATGTTGAATGTTAGGTTGCGGGCTTATGCTATTTTTTTGAAGAAACAAATGCCTGATTGGGGTGTTGATTTGTCAAAGATTGATTTTGATGATTTGTATTATTATATCAAGCCAACTGTTCAAGCTGGCGCGAGTTGGGATGATGTGCCTAAAAAAATAAAAAATACTTTTGAACGATTAGGCGTGCCTCAAGCCGAGAGAAAATTTTTAGCTGGAGTAGGAGCGCAATATGAATCAGAAATGATTTATCATAATCTTAAGGATAAATGGGCAAAACAGGGGGTGGTATTTGAAGATATGTCTACTGCTGCTATAAAATATCCGGAATTGGTAAAAAAGTATTTTACCAAAGTAGTACCAATGGATGATAATAAATTTTCTGCTTTGAATACAGCAGCATGGTCTGGTGGTTCTTTTATTTATATTCCCAAAGGAGTTAAGGTTGAATTACCTCTACAGGCTTATTTTCGTATTAATACGGCTGGGATGGGGCAATTTGAGCGGACTTTGATAATTGCTGATGAAGATTCCGAAGTTCACTATATTGAGGGCTGCACGGCGCCGACTTATTCTCGGGATTCATTGCATACGGCGGTAGTTGAATTAGTCGCTTTGCCAAATTCTCATATCAGATATACTACTATTCAGAATTGGTCGCAGAATGTTTACAATTTAGTGACTAAGCGGGCAGTAGCAGAAACTGGCGCTTTGGTGGAGTGGGTAGATGGGAATTTGGGCAGTAAGTCAACTATGAAATATCCTTGCGTAATATTGAAAGGCGAAGGAGCTCAGGCAGATGTTTTGTCAATTGCTTTTGCCGGAGATGGTCAGTATCAGGATACTGGATGTAAAATAATTCATTTAGCTCCAAATACTAAGTCAAAGGTAGTATCAAAATCAATTTCCAAAGGAAATGGAAGAGCTTCATATCGTGGCTTGGTGATGATTGATAAGCGGGCTAAAAACTCTCAGGTTAAAGTTGAATGTGACGCTTTATTGCTTGATGAAGAATCTCGTAGCGATACTTATCCGGTTATGAAAGTTGATAATGATAATGTAGTAGTTGAACATGAAGCTAGTGTGTCAAAAATTAATGAGGAACAGCTTTATTATTTACAATCTCGAGGCTTGACTCAAGATGAAGCTGTACGTTTAATAATAACCGGATATTTGGATATTTTTGCCAAAGAGCTACCAATGGAATATGCAGTGGAATTGAATAGGTTGATAGAGCTGGAGATGGAGGGAAATATGGGATAAATGAATATCAAGTGTTTGAATTAAAAAAATAGGTAAATAGTACCACTTAGTCCCCCTGACAAGGGGGAAACAGGGGGTTTTGGAAGAGAATAATCAGATAAGTCTTTATATAAAGTAGAGAAAAAATATGAACATGAAAGAGCAAAAGAAAAAATTAAATACTATTTTCAAGCAAATGGAGTTGCCCAGGCAACTGAAGTCTTGGGAGATTGATTTTAATAAATTTAATAATAAAAAAATAACTTTAAATAAATTTAAATCAGGATTTGATAGTTTAGATTCTCAAGTGGATATTTATGGATCAACTAAAGCTCCAGATTTGATCAAAAAGAAATTAATCAAATATTATCAAGCGCAAACAAAATTAGATGCATATCTATTGGCACAAGCAAAAAATATTTTTATTGTTTATATTAAGTTATCAAATAATTGTAAAATTGAGTGGCAAAATAATCTTGATTCATTACAAGTTGTAGTATTTATTGTATCGGGCAGTGGCAGTTTAGATATTATAGAAAAACAAAAATTAATCAATAAATATTCTGGTCAAGCAATATTTATTGAATCATCTGGAAAAACAAAAGTCAGCTATACTTTGTTGAAAAATCAGCAATTAGGATTTTGTCATTTGTTGTATAAAGCACAGGCAGGGAGAAATTTATTTTTTACTTGGCAGATAGGTTTATCTATTCGAGGGAAATTGTCAGGGAGTTTTATTTGTGCTGGCAGGGAGAATTCAGATATTCGGCATATTGTTAGTAGTAGGATGAAAAATAATGCCAAAATGTCTTTATTTGTTGCCAATGAGCATAATTATTCTAGTAGTAGAGGAGATATAGCTTTCAAAGGTTTGGCTGAAGATAAATCTAATAGTTTGGTAGAAGGGATGATAAAAATTGGTAAAAAAGGCGCGAGAGTTGATTCTTATTTACAACAAGATATCTTACTATTGTCTGATAGGGCTATGGTATCCGCGATTCCTAATTTGGAAATTTTAAATAAAGAAGTAAAAGCATCACATGGCGCTACTATTGGTAAACTAGACCCACAAGCTTTATTTTATTTGCAATCTAGAGGCTTGAATAAATCACAGGCAGAAAAATTATTGGTTAGTGGATTTTTTAATGATATTTTTGGTAAGATAAAAGATAAGGAAATAAGAAGTGAATTTGAAAGGTTATTAATAAAAAATATATGACAGAATTATTTCAAAAAGTTAGAGGGTTTGTAAAAGAGAGTTTTCATAATAATATAGCGCAAATGAAGCATTTTGACAGAACAGTGCATTGGGTAAAAGTTTTTAAACCTGATGCTGATGAAGCATTTTTGATAGCAGCAGTAGGTCATGATATTGAAAGAGCTTTTAGAAAAAAAGAAGAAATGGTTAAAATGTATGGAAATAGTTTTAAAAGTGAAGAAGGTTTAATGCATCATCAGAAAGAGGGTGCAAAAATTATAGAGGATTTTTTAGTTAAAAATAGCGCAGAGAGAGAGAGTTGATTAATAAGGTAGTACATTTAATAAGAGGACATGAAGTTGGGGGTGATAATAATCAAAATATTTTGATGGATGCTGACAGTTTAAGCTTTGTTGAAAATAATGCTGATATATTTTTATCTCGTTATGATGAATTAGGTTATAATAAAATTAGAGAAAAATTTGACTGGATGTTTAATAGAATTAGTGATAAAAAAAGAAAAGAAATCGCTAGACCTTATTATGAGGATATGATTAAAAAATTAGAGTCTTTTAACAAATAAAAGAAGAGCCGGTTTAAGGACTCTTCGTAGAAAAACTGATTTCAGTTATTTGAGATGATAGCCGGTGGTTGAGTTTTCAACTTGCCAGCCGAGTGGCATCTCCAGTTTGTTGATTTCATTAAGCGGAAATGTTTTTTGCATGATGACTTCTATGCTGGCTTTGTTTAATAACCCGAAATCACTGACTGCTGTTTTAAAATCGCGCGGGGTAGTTTTGTTCATGGTTCTGCCGTAGATAATTTTTGCGCTGGTTTTTTTATCAGCAATTTTGGCAATTTCTGACATTAATTCAGCCCATTCATCTGTGCTGAGAATGTCAGTGCCGACGGGGCACTTGAATTTAAAGTAAATAGTTGCTTGTTTGCCGTTAGCCAGTGTTTTGAATCTGATACTGATAGCAACGCTATTTTTTGAACCGCGTTGCATAATTTCTAACTGCAGAGCTGCTTGGTTGATTAATTCTTGTAAGTCCAAGATATTCTCCTTTGTTTTGTGAAAGTGTAGTAAATTAGTGAATCGTTAATTATCTTTTTCCGGAAATTTATTTTTGAGTTGATTTTGAATGTAAACTCGGGATAATAGTAAAATTATTCCAGCGGCTATTGATAAAAGAGTAATTATGCCAGAGTTCACGTATTTTATTCCAATGAGATATATCAAGCCTAGAATCGTGCCGATTAGCATAAAAGTCAGGCTAGTTGTAGAAAATATAGTAAGATATTGCCAATAACTTTTATACCTTTTGAGTTTATTGTTAATGAGCATACTTCCTCCCCGTGGTTTAATTTTGGTTAATTGTTAATTTAAAGAATATTAATATATAAAATATATAATGTCAAACACAAATAATATAAAAAAAGATTTTCCGCTTTTACAAGAAGCCAAAGTAAAACATAAACCTTTGGTGTATCTTGATAGTGCTGCCACCAGTCAAAAGCCAAAGCAGGTGATTCAAGCGGAAAAGGATTGGTATGAGAAATATAATGCCAATATTCATCGCGGTGTTTATGAATTGGCTGAACAAGCTACTATGAAATATGAAATTGCCAGAGCAAAGGCGGCTAAATTTATTGGTGCTGAATCTAATCGGGAAATAGTTTTTACTAGAGGGGCGACAGAAGGGATAAATTTGATATCAGAAGCTTGGGCCAGGCATAATTTAAATCGTGGCGATATCATACTGCTTACAGAAATGGAGCATCATGCCAATATTGTGCCTTGGCAAAAATTAGCTAAAGAAAAAGGTTTGAAAATAAAATATTGGCCCATTGATGAGAATGGGGAATTAATAACCCTCCAACCCCCCTTGTCAGGGGGGCAACAAAAAAATAATCCCCCTGATAAGGGGGATTTAGGGGATTTGTTAAAAGGAGTTAAATTTATTAGTTTAGTGCATGTTTCAAATACTCTAGGGACTATCAATCCAGTGACGCAGATTATCAAACAAGCGCATCAGAAAAATATTCCTATACTAGTAGATGCGGCACAGTCAGCGCCACATTTGCCAATTAATGTCAGAAAAATGCAGCCGGATTTTTTGGCATTTTCCGGACATAAAATGTTGGGACCAACTGGCATCGGAGTTTTGTATGTTAAACGAGAAAGATTTGCAGAAATGGATGTATATCAAACTGGGGGAGATATGATTCAGTCCGTAACATTCAAAAAATCAGAATACAAAACGTATCCGTGGAAATTTGAGGCTGGTACACAGAATTTAGCTGGCGCTATTGGCTTGGCTAGTGCAATAAATTATTTACAAGCAATAGGCATGTCAGTAGTTAGTAAGCATGATCAATTATTAGTTAATTATACTGCTAAGAAATTAAGAGAGATTCCGGAAGTGACAGTTTATGGTCCAAAAACTATTAAGCGTTGTAGTGTAGTTAGTTTTACAGTGGAGGGGATTCATGCTCATGATTTAGCTTCATTACTTGATGAACAGGGAATATGCATTAGAGCTGGACATCATTGCACTATGCCATTGCATGAAAAATTAGGCGTATCTGCTACAGCTAGAGCAAGTTTTTATATTTATAATGATAAACAGGATGCAGATAAATTTATCAAAGCTTTGCAGAAGATTATTAAAAAATGGAAGCAAGTCATGTAACACACAACATATAACATGTAACAAAAATATCAATTACATTTACATTTTGTTACATGTTACATGTTATATGAATTATGAGTATTTATCGTCAAAAAGTAATGTCACATTATACTGCGCCGCAAAATAAGGGGAAATTGAAAAATCCCTCTAAAGTTTTTAATGGTGCTAATCCACTTTGTGGCGATCAGATTGTAGTTGAAGTAAAAATTGATAGCAATAAAAAAATAAAAGAGGTAGCTTGGGATGGTGCGGGTTGCGCTATTTCTCAAGCTGCTGCCTCAATTTTTTCCGAAATGATCAAAGGAAAAACATTAAGTGCTGCTAGAAAAATAAAATCAGAGGAATTATTAAAAGAAATGGATATTAAACTTTCACCAGTGAGAAGAAAGTGCGCCCTTTTACCTTTGTTTACCATTAAAGAAAAAGAGATTAAAATAAAATAGATATTAGGTTTTATAATTAGGAATAAAATATCCTTATGTATAAAAAGAAAAAACAAGCTTTAAAAAAACATCGCAAGAAAGCTGGTAAAAAAATAAATCATTTGCATTATCGATAACAGCTATATAATATATAACATAAAACATGAAATGATTATTAGATGTTAGGTGGATTTAGGTTATCCACAGGAGTTGTAAAATAGGGAATTTAACCCTTATTTTTTAGGGTCTTGACTTTCGGTTTTCTTTCGGTATAATATAAATAGAGTATAGAATTAATAATTTATGAGGAGGGTAAGAAAATATAATAGATTACAGAAATATGATTATTCCCAAAATGGAATGTATTATGTGACGATTTGTACGCATGATAAGAAATGTTATTTTGGCAAGATAGAAGATGATAAGATGGTTTTAAACGAATTTGGTAAGATAGTAGAAAAATTTTGGCTGGAGATTCCAAAACATTATCAAAATGTTATTATAGATGAATTTATAATTATGCCAAATCATATTCACGGAATTATTATAATTAAATGTGATCATGATATTGTGGTGAAAAACACCGTAGTGACAGAGCAGTGCTCTGTCACTACAATGAAAAACGGCAAAACAGTTAATTATGGATTGTTATCAAAAATAATTATGTCTTATAAGAATATAATAACTAAAGTTGTTAGGAATAAATCAAATAGTCATAATTTTCAATGGCAACGATCATATTATGATCATGTTATCCGTAATGAACAATCGTTAGAGAAGGTTAGAGAATATATTTTATTTAATTCTAGTAATTGGAAAAAAGATAAATTTAAAATTGAATCTATTGATAAAAAATTAATTTAAATATTATGTCACCCGAACAACTAAGCAAGCGTCAAAAGCAAATTCTAGATTTTATTTCTGGATTTATTTCAGAAAATGGTTATGCCCCTACTTATGAAGAGATAGGAAAATATTTTGATTTATCCTCACCAGCGACTGTTCATCAGCATGTTAAAGCATTGGAGGATAAAGGTTATTTAAAAAGTGATTATAATGCTAAACGATCATTGGAAATTTTGAAAGTACGAGATGAAAATTATTCAGTAGCTTTAGAAGTACCTTTAATTGGTTTGATTGCAGCTGGTGAACCAATTGAAGCAGTGGAGCAAAAGGAAACAATTGCCATTCCGTCAAATCTTTCTGTTAATCAAGCTAATACTTATGTACTGCAGGTGAAAGGAGATTCTATGATCGAAGATGGAATATTGTCTGGCGATTATGTGGTAATAGAGAGGAATAATTCGCCGAGTAACGGAGATATTATTGTGGCGTTGCTTGATAATGCTTATGCTACTTTGAAAAGATTTTACAAAGAGGCAAATCGAATACGGTTGCAGCCAGCTAACGGTAAGTATAAACCCTTTTATGTGAAAGATTTAATAGTACAAGGAATTGTTAAGGGAGTAATCAGGAATTATAGTCATGTAGTTTAATGTAGTAAGTTAAAAAAAAGAAACGCCCGCCACCCAACCAAGGAATAACGGACGTTTCTGCACCATCGGGTGACCTATCGAGTCACTAAAATATTACGGTGCTTTTTATATTGTAAAAAATATTATTTTATCAGTCAATTAAAACTTGTGTATAAAACTAATTATTAAAACAAAAATTATGCCAAAGAGAAATTTTTTCAGTTTAACAAAAAAAAGAAAAACAATTTTACCAAAAAGAAGTTTGTATTCAGTAACATTTGGTCAGGTAAAATCTCATCGTCGCTGGTCTGTTTAAAGGTTTTGTAGCTATTTCTTCAAATTAATTAAAAGGTGGATATTTAGATATAAGCAATAGGGGCAGTTTTATTTGTGCTTACTTTGATAGGACAGGCTAGCAGATATAAATTGTCCCTAAGCTGTTTATAGTAGATGGTATAAATGAAGTATTTATTAATTTTAGAAATAATATAAATGTAGGTTTGTATTATTTTTTATTGACAAAATTGATATCTTTTAGTATAAAGAGTCTTAATAGTTCAAGAAAAAATAAATATGACCAGGAGGATTTATGCCAGTTAAATCAATAATATTAGCGAGTAATTTAACTATAGATGATTTACCTGACACGGGTAGTGTAAATAGTTATTTATCTTATATTCAAGCACAAATATTCACCATGGCAACTAATATTAAAGAAAATAAACATGCTAAAGGTGGTATAGGTGTAGAAATTGATTTTTTAGTCGATTACTTTCTGCATGATAATAGAGACTATAAAAATTTATCTTTAAATGATATTTTTAATCATTTTTATAAATTGTGCGGGGTAAGTTGTGTGTTTGATTTTGTAAATTGGCTTAATGAAACCGAGGGGGAACAAGTAGAAGAATCGGTAATCGTAGGTATATTGAATAAAAAAATTGAATTTACAGAAAGAGTTGCCAAATTGATAATTAATCGTATTGAAGAACATATAAAAATTGAGACTGCTTTAAAAAGAGCTTTGTATGTTCATACTTCTGTTGGAGTGAAAAAAGGTTTTGATAAAGATTCTTTTGAAGATAATTTTAAAATAAGCGATTATGACAAGCAGAGTACAGAATTAATATTATATATAAGAGATAAAATAAATAAAATTTTACATGCTACTGAGTCGCTAAAATATCAAAGCCTCTCTTTTAGATATATAATTAAATTTCAGTATGAAAAGATAGAAAGGTAATATCATGAACAGAATTTGTTTATCTAGAGTCAAGAGATTGTAGGATTATAATCGGGTAATAATTAAAAAAAATCTGAGAACAAAAAAAGACGTTAAGCCTCTGGTAAAATTTTTTACTCCTTCAAGGAGATAAAATTAGTTTGTCTGAGCGGAATATTCCGCTCTTTTTTAAAATATCTTTTGCAAGCCAATGGTAAGGCTAGTAACTATAACTCCGGCTATTAAAATACCAATAAAAATATTAGGTAAGGCTTTTTTTATGGGTATGTTGAAAAGCCAAGCAGCCAGCGCTCCAGTCCAAGCACCAGTATAAGGCAAAGGGATGGCTACAAAAAGTATCAAAGCTAAGGGGCCGTATTTATAAATTTTATGTTTAGCCCGTTTTCTAGTTCTGGCATAAAGCCAAGTTAAAAATTTATTTATTAATTTTGAGTTTTGCATCAACCAATCAGATATTTTTGGTAAAAGCCATAAAATAAATATTGGTGGGATGAAATTTCCGATTACTGAAATCATATAAACCAACCAGAGCGGTTCATTAAATTTTGTCAGTCCCAATGGAATAGCTAGACGGAGTTCACCAATCGGAGTAAGGGCTGATAGAAAAATTGTAATCAAATTATTTAAATTTTCCATGTATATATTTTAGCATATATTAAAAAGAAAATCCCTGCCATAATTTAAGGTTTTTGATTTGTTGTGGCAGGGATTAGTTGAATTGATAAAAAATTAGTTGATAGAGAATCGGTATTGATCAGTTTCAGTATTGTGTTGCTGAATAATTGTTTTACCAGAATCAATTTCAATCATGGTAATAACAATTTTTTGTTTAAGATTTTCAGTTTTAAAATCGATAGATTTGATTTTTACCAGTCTGGTTGGTTGGTGAAGAACTATAGTGTTTCCATCAGAAAGATCAGTGATTGGTTTCCAGATATAACTATATTTCATTAAAACCTCCATCTGTTATGATTGATATATTAATATACTTTTAATTTACTTAAACAAAATTATAATAATGTGTCAATTTAAATCAAAGTATTAATATTAAAGTGTATATGGTATGTTTTATGCTATATGTTATATGATTATGGCTAATATTAGGTAAAAAATATTTATACCCTTGAAATATATCGATTATTTATGTATAATTTGTATTTGAAAGATAAAAAAGTATAATTGTGGGTAAAAAATATTATAATAAAAATTATATAAGTAAGTCTAATTGTTTTATAAATTTAAAATATGTCTAACAATCCACTAGCAACTATTCAGGAGATAGAACAAAAGTTGGAAAAACAAATTCAAGATAGTCAGCAAGCCGCTAAGGATAAAGTAGCTGATTTTAAACGTCAGCAAGAAATTAAGCTTGATAATATTGCAAATGATTTAAAGAGCGAAGTGGCTAAAATAAATAGTGAAGTTAAAGTAGAAGCAGCAAAGAAATTATCTGCTATGCAAGCAGAAAATCAAACAATTTTAACATCAATTGATAAAATTGATGTTAAAATGGTTGCTAAGTTGGCTAATACTATTAAAAAAAAGGTAATCAATTGATAAGATGGCGCAAGCAGAAATTATAAAAATTGGGATACTGGGATTGAAGAACGAACAAGAGAAAATTATTGATGTTTTGTATGATTTTAGTCAGTTACAAATAACCGATGTTAGTGAAGAGGGAGCAATGAACGATGATATATCAGAACTTGACTATAAATTGGCGCAAATAAAATTTTTTTTAGATTTTATCGGTCGTTATGCCCCAGAGCAAAAAGTTAGTTTAAGAGAGAAAATTATTAAAGCTGGTAGTCAAGGAATTGATATTTCTAAGCAAGAGGTGAATAAATTGGTTGAGGAAATTGATTATAAAAAAATAGTAAGCCAGACTGAAGATATTGAAGAAAAAATTAATCTAAAGCAAAGCACTATTGCATCTTTGCGATCTGAAATAGATGAGCTTACTCCTTTTAATAAGCTTTCTTTTAATTATCAAATTTCTAAGTCTGAAAGATTAATTTCAAAAGTAGGAGTATTTGAAAAAAGTCGTTTTGAAATATTGCTACAAAAGATTGCTAAAGATTTGTTGCCAGTAGAAATAACCAAGGTTGATGAGAATGAAAGAGAGGTTAGAGTTTCAATTATTTATTTAAGTGATATAGCTGAAGAGTTACAGATTTTATTGACCGAAGCTGAATATAAAGAAGTTAGTTTGCCAGAACTTGACGATACTCCCAAGAAAGTTATTCTAGATAAACAAAAAAATATTGCCGAGCTTAATCATGAAGTTGAAAATTTGGCAAAGGAAGCGACTAAATTATTTGCTTATCAAGAAAAAATGCAAATAATTTCTGATTGCTTATCTTGGGAACGTGATAAATTAGCTGCTTCAAAAATGTCTTCTCAAGGCGGGCAAACTTTTTATTTACACGGTTTTATTGCTAGTGACAGGCTTAAAAATTTGGAGAAACGCTTAGGAAAAAAAACTGCTAATTTTGAAATAGTCCAATTGCCCATAGAAGAAGGTGAAGACATTCCTGTTATTTTACGTAATAATAAGGTGATTAGTCCATTTGAAGCTGTTACCAATATATATGGCGCTCCAAAGTCAGATGAGTTTGATCCTACTCCATATTTAGCACCATTTTTTATTTTATTTTTTGGAATTTGTTTATCTGATGCGGGATATGGTTTACTGCTTGGCGGTTTTTCATTTTTGGCTATCAAAATTTTAAAGATACCAAAAGATAAGCAAGGATTCTTGCGTTTGTTGGTCTATGCAGGAATTTCAACATTTATTATTGGCGCTTTATTTGGCGGTTGGTTTGGTTTAGTGCTTGAAGATTTGCCACAAAATGCAGTCACTAATTTTTTATTATCACTAAGAGTGATTGACCCAGTAAAAAATCCGTTAATCATGCTTATTTTTTCATTGATACTAGGGCTTTTGCAAGTAATTACTGGTATTATAGTTAATTTGTATTATCAGGTTACTCGGAAAGATTGGAATAAAGTATTTGACGCTGGAGTTTGGTTGTTGTTTATTTTTGGTATAGTTTTTTGGATAGTTAGTGGCAATGTTTTACATGATCCAATATTGCAAATAGTTGGTAAATATTGGATTTATGTGGCAATTGGTATTTTGGTATTAACACAAGGTAGAGGGCAAAAGAATATATTTTTGAAATTACCGTTAGGTGCACTTAGTTTATATGATGTAGTTGGATATTTTTCAGATATAATGTCTTATTCAAGATTATTGGCGCTTGGTCTTTCAACTGGAATTATTGCTATGGTGATTAATATGGTAGCAATGTTGTTTAAAGATATGATTCCATTTATTGGTTGGCCAGTTGCTATTTTGATTTTGATTGGTGGGCATTTATTTAATTTGGCAATAAATGCACTTGGTTCGTTTATTCATTCTGGGCGTTTACAGTATGTAGAGTTTTTTCCAAAGTTTATGGAAGGTGGAGGAACGCGTTTTAAACCATTTGTAAAAACATCTAAATATATTGATATATATAAATTGAATAAAGATGATAATGATAGTAGCTAAGTAATTAGGTAATTAAGTAATTTGAGAACAAAAGGATAATAATTACTTAAGCACTTAGTTACTAAGTTATATTAAAAGTAATTTTAGTAAACTAAAAAAATAATTTTACACATTAACTAATTAACTATTAATTTAAATTTATGGGTTTAGCATTTGCAATTGCTGGAGCAATTCTAGCAGTAAGTCTAGCTGGTATCGGTTCTATTTTAGGTACAGGTACAGCTGGTCGCGCAGCATCAGGACTTGTTTCTGAGGATCCTGAAAAATTTGGTAAAGTTTTGCTTTTACAAGCGTTGCCAGGAACACAGGGAATTTATGGTTTTTTGGGAGCTATTATGGCTATGCAAAAAATCGGTTTATTAGGCGGGGAAGTTGTTGCATTAACAACAGCCATGGGATGGCAAATTTTCTTTGCTTGTCTACCAATTGCTTTAACAGGTCTTTTATCAGGACTTTATCAAGGTAAGGTATCAGCTGCTGGTGTTGGTATTGTAGCTAAGAAACCAGGTGAATCTGGTAAAGGTATTATTTTTGCAGCTGTGGTTGAAACATATGCTGTACTGGGGCTATTGGCAACAATCTTATTGCTTAATGGAATTAATATAAGCTAAAATGTCACTTAATGATATAGTAACAACTTTAGAAAAAGAGGCTGCTAATAAGATTAGTGAAATCAATAAACAAGCTGAACAGGAAATAAATTCATTACAGGTCGAATCTAATGAATATTTAGCTAGTGCTAAAGAGGAAGTTTTGTCTTCTGCCAAGTGTAACGCTCAAAAAGAGCAAGATATGAAACTTTTTATTGAGCAGTCCAGTCTAAAGAAACAAATCTTAGATAAAAAAAGACAAATCATTGATCAAATATATCAGACTGCTTTGACAGAGCTCAAAAATGTTTCGGATAAAGATTATGAATCAATTATTGAAAAACTGATAAAAAAATTGCCAGCTAAAGGGAATATTTTATCAGCCAAAGGAAAAGAAGAAATTACTAAAAAAATAGCTCGCAAGGTAAATAATGATTTAAAAGTTTCAACAGAAATAATTGACGCTGTTGGTGGTTTTATTTGGCAGTCTGAGGATTTGAATATTGATAATACTTTTGAACAGATTATTAATAATATCAGGCAAGAAACTGAGATAGAAGTAGCAAAAATAATTTTTGAAACCTTATGAGTAGAGACGATTATCTATACGCAGCAGGTGTAATCAGATTTCTGGAGAATAAATTATTGAATCCAAATGACGTGGAAAGAATGGTTGATTCTCCTGACCTTGATAGTTCATTTAGGGTATTTCATGATACTGACTATTTTGATAATGTTTTGGATGTTCAGGCAACTGATTTTATTAAGTCTCTTGATGCTGATTTAGCTCAAGCTAAAGACAAGATAAAAGAAATGACTCCTGATGATAATTTGGTCAAATTTTTATTCATGAGACATGACTTTCATAATATTAAATTGCTTTTTAAAGAGAAATATACAGATAAGTCGTTTACTGATTATTATTCGTCCTTGGGCAACGAAAATATAGAAAAGTTGAGATTAGCGTTAACAGGTGATATAACCAACAGCATTCTACCTTATTGTCAAAGAGTGATAGATTATGTTAAAGAGAGAGTCAATAAAGAAGAAGTTACTTCTGCTTTGATAGATCGTTGGTGTGATCGTACATATTTTAATGAATATGCTAGGTCGGCTCAAGAATTTAAAAGTTCTTTTATTAATGGTTTGGTAAGTTTACAGATTGATGTTGCTAATTTGAAAATTTATATTCGCGGTAAGCGGATGGGATTTGACACAACTTATTTACTTTCAGAAATTATGGCTGGTGGTAGTTTATCTCTTGATTTTTATATTAAGGTTGTAAATTTGTCTCTAGAAGAAGGTTTAGAGCGTATACATTTTAATTTAGGTATCCCAATGCAAAAAGTGCTTAATAATTATTTTAAAAATCAATCACTGGAGCAATTAGAACGTGATTTGGAAAATATGGAATTACAGTATGTTAGACAGGCAAAATATATTGATTACGGTCCAGAATTAGTAGTGGCATATTTTATGGCGAAGAAGAATGCTATTCGAAATGTACGCTTGATTATGACCGGTAAAGTGAATAATATTAATTCAGCTGAAATTAAAAAGTTTATACGAGAAATTTATTAATAATAAATATGGAGTATAAAATTGCCATTATCGGATCACCAAATAGTATCTTAGGATTTAAAGCCCTGGGAGTTGTTCCTTTTCCAGTTATTACTGAAGATGATGGCAGAAATGTCTTAAATGAGATTAAAAAAGGTAAATATGCAATTTTATTAATAACAGAGGATTGGGCAGCTAAACTTGATACAGATCTTGAAGAAATTAAAGAAATGACTTTGCCTGCGGTTGTATTACTTCCTTCACAAACTGGCAGTATGGGCTTAGGTGAACAAGAGTTGAGAAAGATTGTTGAACGAGCAGTTGGCAGTGATATTCTATTTAAAGATAAATAATAGTATAAAGATCTGTTACAAAAACTAATTACGCAATAAGTCTAATGCAAAAATCAGATTTAAAAATATTAGAATTTTAGTTTTGATTTTTGTATTTCGATTTATACAAATATTAGATAATTTTGAAATTAATAATAAAATTATATGAAAGAACAAACAGGAAAAATAATTAAAGTTTCGGGGCCTCTAGTGGTAGCTTCTGGAATGAGCGGTGCAAAGATGTATGAGGTGGTTAAAGTTTCTGAAAAGAAATTGATCGGTGAAATTATTCGTCTTGATGGTGACCTGGCTTTTATTCAAGTTTATGAAGATACATCCGGCCTTGGACCTGATGAACCAGTTTTTCGGACTGAATTACCATTGGCGGTAACTTTGGGACCAGGGTTGCTTACTTCATTTTACGATGGTATTCAAAGACCATTAGTTTCTTTGCAAGAAAAAACCGGCGCTTTCATTGCTAGAGGAATTGAGGTGGCTTCAATTGATGAAAACAAAGAATGGGATTTTAAACCAGTAGTAAAAACAGGTGACAAGGTTGTAGCCGGAGATGTTTTAGGTGAAGTAGTAGAGACTAAACTAATTGTTCATAAAATTATGGTGCCAGTTAATATTAAAGGGGGAATTGTGAAAAATATTAAATCTGGAAAATTCAAAGTAAATGATGTGGTAGCTGAAGTTGATAGTCATAAGATTACTATGGTGCAAAAGTGGCCAATTCGCGACCCTCGTCCTGTACAAAAAAAGTTGGTGCCAGGTACCCCGCTTATTACTGGTCAAAGAATTATTGATACATTTTTTCCAATCGCTAAAGGCGGAGCTGGTTGTATTCCAGGTCCATTTGGCGCTGGTAAAACAGTTATTCAACACCAGTTAGCGAAATGGGCTGACGCTGATGTGATTATATTTATTGGTTGTGGTGAACGTGGTAATGAGATGACTGATGTATTGATGGAATTTCCTGAATTAAAAGATCCAAAAACAGGTAAACCCTTAATGGAAAGAACAGTTTTGATTGCTAATACTTCAAACATGCCAGTAGCTGCCCGTGAAGCTTCGGTTTATACCGGAATCACAATAGCCGAATATTTTCGTGACATGGGATACAATGTAGCTTTAATGGCTGATTCTACTTCACGCTGGGCTGAAGCAATGCGTGAGATTTCAGGTCGTCTGGAAGAAATGCCTGGTGAAGAAGGCTACCCGGCTTATTTGGGTTCTAGAACAGCAGCTTTTTATGAGAGATCTGGTATTGTCAAAACACTTGGTAGCGAGGCTAGAGAAGGATCACTAACAGTAGTTGGAGCTGTTTCACCTCCAGGTGGTGATTTATCTGAACCAGTAACTCAAAATACGCTTCGTGTTACTAAAGTATTTTGGTCTTTGGAAGCCGGGCTGGCTTATCGCAGGCACTTTCCTTCAATTAATTGGCTGACAAGTTATTCATTGTACACTGATGATTTAAGTGATTTTTTCAAAAAGGAAGCTGCTGATGATTTTTCTGAATTGCGCGTTATGGCTATGACATTATTGCAAAAAGAATCAGAATTAGAAGAAATTGTTAGATTGGTCGGATTAGATGCCTTATCAGCTAATGAACAATTGGTACTTGAGACTTCACGTAGTTTAAGAGAGGATTTTTTGATGCAGAATGCTTTTGATGATATTGATACTTATACATCCCTGCAAAAACAATATTTGATGCTTAAGAGTATTATTACTTTTTATCGAGCTTCTTTATCAGCCTTGGATCGCGGAGTTAAATTGCAAGATATTATTGTTTTACCTATTAAAGAAAAGATTGGTAGAAGCAAGATGACACCGGCAGATAAAATCAAAGATCTTGAAAATTTAGTAAGTGAAATTCAAAAATCAATTGATTTATTATAATAATTAATAATATAAATTTGAAACGTATGCAGAAGGAGTATAAAACAATTAAGGAAGTCGCTGGACCACTTTTGATTGTCGAAGGTGTTACTGGCGTAAAGTATGAAGAATTGGTTGATGTTGAATTGCCTGATGGCAGCATCAGAAGAGGAAGAGTACTTGAAATTACTAAAGACAAAGCAGTAGTGCAGATGTTTGAAGATACTCGTGGCATTAGCATGCAAGACAGTAAAGCAAGATTTTTGGGCAGAGTAATGGAAGTGCCGGTTTCTACTGATATGCTTGGTCGTATTTTTGATGGGGCTGGTAATCCAAAAGATGGTGGCGGTAAAATTATTGCTGAAAAGAAATTAAATGTTAATGGTAATCCAATAAATCCTTATTCTCGTGATTATCCAAATGATTTTATTCAAACAGGTATTTCTACGATTGATGGCTTGAATACTTTGGTTCGTGGTCAAAAGTTACCGATTTTTTCTGGGGCTGGACTTCCGCATAATAATATTGCCGCTCAAATAGCTAGGCAAGCGAAAGTAGTACAAATAAGCCCTGACGGAAAAGTAAAAAGTGATGATTCTCAATTTGCTGTAGTTTTTGGAGCAATGGGTATTACTTTTGAAGAAGCAGAATATTTTATTAATGAGTTCCGTCAAACAGGAGCAATTGAAAGAGCAGTTATGTACATCAATCTTGCTGATGATCCAGTGGTAGAACGTATTACTCTGCCAAGATTGGCATTAACAACTGCTGAATATTTAGCTTTTGAAAAGGGTATGCATGTTTTGGTTATTTTGACTGATCTTACTAATTATTGCGAAGCTTTGCGTGAGGTAGCGGCTGCTCGAAAAGAAGTTCCTGGTAGAAGAGGATATCCTGGATATTTATATACTGATCTTTCTACCTTATATGAAAGAGCTGGTCGAATTCAAGGAAGAGAAGGTTCTATTACCCAAATTCCTATTTTAACGATGCCTGAAGATGATAAAACTCATCCAATCCCTGATTTAACTGGTTATATTACTGAAGGACAAATTATGCTTTCCAGAACGCTTCATAAGCAAGGTATTATGCCACCAGTAGATGTCCTGCCATGTTTATCTCGTTTAATGCCTAAAGGTATTGGTGAAGGCAAGACCAGAGAAGATCATTCAGGTGTATTCAATCAATTGTATGCGGCTTATGCTCGTGGCAGGGAAGCTAAAGAATTAGCAGTTATTTTGGGTGAAGCAGCGCTATCTGATGTAGATAAGAAATATGTCAAATTTGCCGATGAATTTGAGAATAGATATATAAGACAGGGTGAAGATGAGGATCGTGATATTTTGACAACTTTGACACTTAGTTGGGAATTATTATCAATTTTGCCTAAGTCAGAATTGAAACGTGTAAAGGAAGAACAGATTGAAAAATATTTACCAAAAGTGAAAGAAAAATCTAAAGCTTAATAGATTACTTTATACTAGATACTTAATACTAAGATATGGCCCAGAAAATCAATCCAACTCGAATGGAGCTTATCCGCTTGAAAGCTAAGCTGAAAGTAGCAAAAAGAGGGCATAAGCTTTTGAAAGAAAAACGTGATGGACTTATGAAAGAGTTTATGGCTATTATTCGTGAAGCTCGAAATTTACGCGTGCAAGTAGAAGCCAAAATGGCTGATGGTTTTAAGGCTTTTGTATTTGCCGCAGCTGACATGAGACCAGAAGTGGTAGAAGAAGCACTGGCTATGCCATCAAAGAAAATAAGTTTAAAGGCTACTACTAAGAATGTAATGAGTGTAATGGTGCCTGAATTTGAATATAGTGAAGAAGGTGATCATATATGTTATTCACTAGC
>DAOUWZ010000049.1 GCA_030666865.1 bacterium
AATCGCGAAAAAGAATTTGAAAAGCGCGCTGGCTTTGCCTTGATGGCGTGCCTGGCATGGCATGACAAGGAATCGCCGGACAAAAAGTTTTTGCTCTTATTGCCAGCGATAAAACGGGAGGCGGATGACGATAGAAACTACGTTAAAAAGGCGGTTAATTGGGCCTTAAGGAATATTGGAAAACGGAATTTAAATTTAAATAAGAAGGCAATTGAAACTGCAAAAGAGATTCAAAAAATGGATTCAAGAAGTGCAAGGTGGATTGCTTCTGATGCAATCCGGGAGTTAATGAGTGAAGCGGTTCAAGAAAGATTACAAAAAAGAGATAAATAAAGAATACAGCGGGGTGAGGAACTCTGCGGTCGCTCCGAAACCTTGTTCTTAGGGTCGTGCAACAGAGAGTAAAAGACTCAACTTCGTTCTGTCCAAATTGCTTTTTGTAACTTTTTTATCCGCGAAATGTTAAATGCAATTAGCTCACCTATATCGGAGCAGTACGTTGGGGTCAAAGAATGGAGGTTTAAATGTGAAGAAATTATCGAAAACTCTTTTCAATCAATTAAATAACTATATGAATAAAGAAGCTAGACCATTGGAAAGCGCTATATTCAACTATTATTTTAATAATTCAAATGGTGATGATATATTGGATTCATTAGAAGGATTTCAAAATTCAGACGGAGGGTTTGGTCGAGGTATCGAACCCGATTTTAAACTTATACAGTCCTCACCGATGGCAACATCAATTGGCCTAAGATATTTGAGTATACTAGATAATAGTGATAGGGGGCAAAATATGATAGCTAGGGCTGTTGCATATCTAGAGACAGCTTTTGATAATAAAAGAAATGGTTGGTATAGTGTTCCAAGTAATGTTAACGAATATCCTCATGCATCTTGGTGGGAATTCAGAAATGATATAAATATGACAGCTATTGACTATTCATGGGGAAATCCTACAGCTGAATTGATAGGGTATCTTTATAAGTATAAAGAATACCTTAATAACCTGGATATTTATTCATTAATAAATTATGCTATAGCTAATTTGAATGAACGTACAGAATTTAACTCAGAACATGAAATATTTTGTTATATTCGGATGTATAATACTCTAGACGAAGAATTTTCTAGTCAAATTATAGATACACTAAAATTGGCTGTTTCTCAATTGGTTAACCTAAATGAATCTGAATGGATAAATTATGTACCGACCCCATTAAAGTTTATAGAGTTCAATTCCGAGAACTTTTTTGGAATTGAGCACAAATCTATAGATCAGAACTTAGATTATTTAGTAGATAGACTTGAACAAGATGGTAAGCTATTGCCTACCTGGCAATGGGACAAATATTTAGAGGAATGGGAAATTGCCAAGATTGAATGGACGGGAATCCTAACTCTTGAGGCTTTATTATCTTTATTGAAGTTTAATCGGATATAGATAGTTCTTGACATTAAAGATTTTAATTACGAATAATAAGTTATAAATAATAAATAAAAAGGAGATAGTATGAAATACAGAGTTCATCGACTGGAAATTAAAATGGAAAATGACCAAAACAAATTAGAACAATTTTTAAATAATTTGGAAGGTGAAGTTGTGTCAATAATTCCAAATATTAAAAGAACATCCTTATTTCAAATTTATGGTCTTACTGATAAAATCGATTTTCTGCTTATTATCGAAAAAATGAAATAGTCCTTATAAATTAACGGACGCTCTCTCCAATCCCTTACTGGCCATACCGCCGGCCATTAGTTGAAATATTTTTTTAAGGAGTAAATATGGACATAAATTTTTTAATAAAAGGAACTGTTATTGGATTTTCTATAGCAGCCCCGGTTGGTCCTATCGGAATTTTGTGTATTCGTCGTAGTCTTACCAAAGGTCATTTATCAGGTTTTGTTACTGGAATGGGGGCAGCCTCAGCAGATATGGTTTATGGTGTAATTGCAGCTTTTGGTTTAACCTTTATATCTTCTTTTCTCGTAGACCAACAACTATGGCTAAAAATTATTGGAATGATTTTTCTTTTTTACCTCGGTATAAAAACTTTCTTAGAAAAGCCACAAGAAAAGAATGACAGAAAAGCTAAAAGCAATGGATTATTCAGCGATTACTTATCCACGTTTTTTCTCACAATAATAAATCCGATGACAATTTTATCTTTTGCGGCAGTATTTGCAGGTCTTGGATTAGGAGAGACAAGTGGAAACTATATATCTGCTTCAATTCTTGTTTTAGGTGTATTCATTGGATCAGCTCTTTGGTGGATTATTCTTAGCAATGGTGTTGGAGTCTTCCGCAAAAAGATAAAATCAAATATTTTAGGATGGGTAAACAAAATTTCTGGATCTATCATTATTGGCTTTGCTCTTGTGATATTTGCCTCTTTGGTTAAAAATTTACTGTAAACCATGATGAAAATAAAAAATAATTTTGAGGAAAAACTTTTTTAAAGAATACTCAAGAAGACGTTGCATG
>DAOUWZ010000022.1 GCA_030666865.1 bacterium
CAATCTTTAACCAGTTAAGTCTGTCGACTTCTAGTCGACAGTGGTTTAAACGATTTAGAAAATATTTATGTGAAAAATATGGTGTTGCCGTAGCTTATCTTTTCATAGGTTATATTCAAGAAAATCAGGATTTGTATTCAGCTTTACAATCCTTTGGTTATGTTTTGATATTTAAACCAACATTATCTGATAAGGATGGAAATGTGAAAGGTAATGTAGATGCAGATTTGGTACTACAGGCTATGATTGATTTTGACAAATACGATGAAGCTATTATCGTATCAAGTGATGGTGATTTTTATTGTTTGGTTAAATATCTTTATAAACAAGAGAAACTTAAAATTGTAATGAGTCCTTATGTTAAAACTTGTTCAGTGTTATTAAAAAAGACAGCTAGAGAAAGGATAGTATTTATGGATAATTTACAAAAGAAATTAGAATATAAAGAAAAATACCGCTAAGGGACGAAACCCGTAGAGGTATTTTTTATGTGTATTCTATATAAAGAATATATTATATAAGTAGTTTTGTCAAGTGTATGTATTGCATAGATTAATTAATTCATCTCTAATTAATTCGCGCGAATAGGAGAATAATAAAAAAATGAACCAATCAATTAAAACCAAAACTCCATATATACCCTTGACTCAACAAAAATATTGTTGCGTAGCTTGTGCTGTGCAATGGATTTTATTAAGGCGGAAAGTGAAGATGGTAGAGCAAGAAATAATTGCCAAAGAACTTGGGCTTACTATTCCGCGGAGTGTGCAGAAATTATTTAATGTCAAAATGAGGACATTAAAAAAGAAGCCTAAAATTGGCTGGGGAACTCGTGAGCAAGATGGAAATAAACTTAATGCATTTTTTAAGAAACACCAAATCCCACTAAAAGCTAAAAAGATTTTTTATGAAGATATTAAAGATCCAGTAAAATTAATTTCAGAAAATTTACAAAAAGGAAATGATATTATGGCTATTACTAATATGCAGACAATTGATAAAAACAAGAAGTATGGACATGCCTTGATTGTTACTGAATTGATACTAGATAAAATATCTCGTGTTGTCCTAGGCGATCCTGACGCCAAAGAACCAAAGTTTTGGGAGACAGAACTTGATAAGTTAATTGCTGGCATGGATAAAAAATATGGCTACAGCCAGGGTTTATATATTATCAGTAAGAAGTAATATTTATTATTAATTTAAAAATATGACTAAACAGGAAAAACCTTGGAACAATCAATCTATGCCTGAGTATTTAGAGAAAGCGGAAATTGATATCCGTCAAAATTCAGCTACAGAACTGGAAGAGGAAAAACTATTGCATGAATTTAAAGAATTATTACTGAAGTTATTCAACAAAAATACTCATGCAGGTACTGTGAAAGAAGATGAAATTCTTTCTCAGATAGAGCAAATGAAAAAAACACCAGAACAAGCTGAACAGCCAGATAATATCGGACAAGGGTTAGTTGAAAATCTTGATAGCATGACTTATGATGATGTAGTTGAACATATAGATATTATGGTTAAGTTTTTGGAAAGCACTTCAGCGCTAGCTGTAAAAAATGATAATAAGGATCGTTATTTTGATTGTGATTTATTAATTGCTCGTTTAAAAAGTTTGCCTGATATTTTTAATAAAGACAAGCAAGAATATGTAAAACAGCTTCGAGATATTTTAAACAAAACTTCAATATTGTAGTAATATTATAAAAATATTGAAAGAAGGATAGTGATATTTAATTAAAAGAATTTTTTGCAAGTAAACTGTAGGATTTTTTATTAAATATCTTCTTTTGAGTTTTAACCTCTGGATTTTTAGTACAGAGTTGTTAAATTTGACATTTTTTTAGAAAAGTAATAAAATTTAGACACATATAAAAAATATGACTAAACACAATACAATTCGAACCAACTTTTATAACCTCTTAAGGTAAGAGGTTTGTTTTGTTTAGAAAAATTTAGTTAATCCCACATCAAACCTCTTACAAGCTTAAGAGGATTTATTTTTGATAGGGGATTTTTGTTTTTTAACAATTCATTTAATGAAAGGAATAAATTATGTATTTACCAAATCCACCTGATTTTTATTTATATAAAACGCCTTGTTTATCAAAGTCTAAACCAGAATTACCGCCCCCAGAATTTGCTTCTTGGGAATCAACCTTAAAATGTAATTTGCCTTGTACACATTGCGGATTGAATGCCGGTTGTGTTCGCAAGCAGGAACTCAATACTAAAGAATCAATCAAGATGCTCAAAGCATTAGCTGTTTTTGGGGTAAAGCATTTGGTTATTTCTGGTGGTGAGTTTACCCTGCGGCCGGACTGGCTAAAGATTTTAAGATTAGCCCTGCAGCATTTTACTACTGTTCGGATTATTACCAACGGACATTTAGGAAAAAAATTAATTCCCAAGCTTAATAAGCTAAAAAATCTTGACCGGTTTATTTTATCAGTCAGTTTAGATGGAGATGAGTTTTATCATGATACTAGGCGCGGAAAAGGAAATTTTAATCGGGTTATGCAAATTATTAAAACACCGACAGTTTACCCTAAAGTAGTTATTAGTACTTTTGGTCAGGATAATTTTACTGCTCGCCAGGATATTTTACATATTTGTTTAGCAAATGGGATTAGTTCTTGGAGTGTGCAGTTATCCTTGCCGGCTGGTCGAATGCTTATGAGTAATTTTTTAACAGATAAACAAATACAAGAATTAGCTGATTTTATTTATCGTTGGCAAAAATTAACTAATCCTGATCTGGAAATTATAATTGATGATTGTTTTGGATATTTTCATCCTATGCGCAAGCAAAAACCATGGCGAGGCTGCCAGGCTGGAATAGAATTAATAACTATTTTAGCTAATGGCATAGTAACGACTTGCCCAACTATGGTTGACCAGTCAGCTGGTGATATTAGAAATCAATCATTCGAGGAAATTTGGCATAGCTCGGCAATGGAGCAATTGAGAAATGAAAAACCAATAACTTGTTTTAATTGTAATGATTGTGCTGGTGGTTGCCGAGCTGTGCAAACAACAATAAACAGGCAATTATGCCTAAAACCAATTAAAGGAGGATTATAATGCACCTTTTATTAGAAATTATTCAAAATTTTCTACCACTCCCGATAATGTGGTTTTCCACTAGTAGTATTTCTCATTATCGCAATGACAGATCTTCTTCGGGTTCATCTTTTCAAAAACTTTCAAAAGATGAGTTGATTCGGCGTTTGCAGTTACGCCGGGAGAAATTAGAACAAGAACTTAAGGAAGTGAAAAAAGAATTAGCTGAATTATCAGCTGAATAATTTTTCAAAAACCCCTTTTTATTGAAGGGGTTTTTAAACAGGTAGGCAAAAATATTTTTTTGTTTTATAATAACTATATAATTATTTTTAAGGAGGCTTGTGAGGAGAACAAAAAAAATTGGACATGTAATAGCTGTAGACATGGGATATGGGCATCTTCGGGCTGCTTATAATTTATCAGATATATCAAAAGGTGAAGTTGCTAGTGTTAATACTTATCGTGGTATTCCAGAAAAAGATAAAATTATTTGGGATCAAAGTAGGCAGTTTTATGAATTTGTTTCCAGATTTAAAAAAGTTCCTTTTTTCGGGGAGAAAGTTTTTGGGTGGTTTGATAAATTTCAAGCCATTGAGCCATATTATCCTTATCGAGATTTATCAAAACCTTCTATACAACTATCGCAAACCCTGAAATTGATTAGAAAAAGAAAATGGGGCGATGGTTTTGTAAAAAAGTTCAATAAAGATAAAATTCCTTTGGTAAATACTTTTTTTGTTTCCGCGTATATGGCCGAGGAGCATGGTTTTGAAAATGATATTTATCTCAATGTTTGTGATGCTGACATCAGTCGGGCTTGGGCAATGGATAAGGCCAGTATCTCCAAAATAAAATATTTTGTTCCGACAGAAAGAGCTCAGTCTCGTTTAAAAATGTATGGTGTGCCGGCAGAAAATATTTATTACACTGGGTTTCCTCTACCAAAAGAAAATACTGGTTCAAAAAGATTGACTATTGCTAAAAAGGATTTAGGTTTGCGTTTACCAAATTTAGATCCTGAGAAAAGATATATCAAAAGATACCGCCGAACCATAGAGAAATATATTGATGGACATCTAAAAGCAAAATCAGATCATATTTTGACTATTATGTTCGCGGTTGGCGGGGCTGGAGCGCAAAGAGAAACCGGAATAAAAATTGTCAAAGCATTACAAAGAGAAATAATAGAACAAAAAATAAAAATTATATTAGTCGCTGGAATCCACAATGACGTCAGTAAATATTTTCGGCAGGAGGTATGTAATTTAGGATTACGTGGCCAAATAAATAAAGGAGTAGAAATTATATTTGCTGAGGGTAAACCAAAATATTTTCAAGCATTCAACAAGGCTCTGCACCAAACGGACATTTTATGGACCAAACCGTCAGAATTATCTTTTTATGTTGGACTCGGGATTCCGATTATTATGACTGAGCCTTTAGGCAGTCAGGAATTATGTAATCGTGGTTGGCTGGAGCGAATTAATGCCGGAATTAGGCAAAAGGAAATAGCATATACCTCGGAATGGTTATTTGAATGGTTAAATAAAGGGATACTAGCTGAAGCGGCTATGGAAGGATTTATCGGGGCTCCGAATTTGGGAACTTATAAAATTGAGGAAGTAGTAAATAAAAATTTCAAGACACCAAAAATAAGTAAATAATAAATTCTAAATATTAAATAAAAAGACGCGTTAAGCGCGTTTTTTTATTTATAATGGTTATTCATCAATGGAAAGCTGAAGCCTTCCGCCTGCCTGCCGGCAGGCAGGCTACATTATTCCTACTATTTAAACGGTGTAGCGGTCCCGCATCTTGCGGGATAGGTTTCCATTATGGAAATTTATTTGAAAGATGTTTATAAAAGTTATTTGTTGAATCTAAAAATACTTTTGATAAATATTATGATTATTTGGAAGATAATATTTATAATAATTAATCCCAAAGTCAGCAGGGCAATAGCAGTTAATGGCTGCCAAGTGATAAAAAAAGCAAGCATCACAGCTGGCCAAATATTTTTTAAATCTCTGGCAGAAGGCCCGATCATAGCGCCGATATTTAATGATAATAATACAAGTATCCAAGTTTGCCAATCAAGAAGATTGAGTTGAGTTATTAGTGAGTCTATTAATAATCCTAAATTATTATAGTTATCAATCAAAGTAATAACAAAATAATCATTAAGTAAGAATTTATTTGTTAGGTATAAGAAAAATAAACCGCCAATAATTGGCGCCAAAGAAATAATTACTTGACCAAGATAAGGTATTTTGGATTTGTTATGGGTTACATGTGGCCTGCGAGTAAAAATTTTAAATTCTATAATGCGCGCGCCAGTTGCAAGACAAGCTAAAGCGTGTGAGGTCTCATGAACAAGAGCTCCGATATAGTAGAGTGGAATAAGTAAACGCGAATTAAGATACCTGCCATTTAATTGGTTGCTAAAATAACCTAAAATCGAAATGCTGATTATAAGTACCCCTAGTGTTATTGACATATGGTTTATTTGAAATAGTTTAATTCAACTTTGCCGTTTTTATTGATAGATAAATAAGTACAATGCCGAGATTCAACCCAATCACCAGAATTGCCAAAAAATTTAGTCTCGGTATTTTTTTGAGATTTGTATTTTTTGAGATAATCTTTAATCTGGTTGGTTAGTTTTATTTTATTTCCTGTTTTTATTTTCCAGGTTGAAATTTGCGGTGCATGAGTATGGCCAACAATAATACCGTTGAAAAATCTTTTTTTCAAAAACCAACGGCAACGCATTTCCAAGGTTTTGGGATAATCAAAGAATTTTCTGACAAAATTAGCAATCATTTCAGTCAAGCCAATGCCTAGTAAATTATCAATATAAATAAGAGATCGATATCCTAGGTCAGACATATTGCTAATAAACGGATGTTTAACAATAAATAAATCAAATTCATGACCATGAACAACTAAGTAAATAAAGCCATTGATTCTTATTTGATAAGCTCTAGTAATTTGAATATTGTTTAAACCAATTTCATTCAAAGTATTAAAAAAAGTATTTTTTTGTTTATTTGTTAGCGGATCGTGATTTCCTAAAATATAAATAATTTTAACACCCAACTGGTTGATTTTTACTATTTTTGTCAATATATCATGATAATCTTTTAGTACTGTGTTTAATTTTTCCCAATTTAAATCAAAAATATCTCCATTTAAAATAAGGGTGTTGGTTTGTATTTGGCCATTGATAATTTGGTCAAGGAAAGATTTGATTTTTTTTGTTTGTACTACTGATAAACCTAAGTGCCAATCAGAGACAATTATAGTGTTTGCTTTCATAATATTATTTTATTATATTTTTTGACTTTTTACAATAAAATCAGTATAATTTTAATTAGAATTAAGTTTTTTAAATGAAATTGAGATTAACCATAGTTTTATTGGTAATTGCTGTTACTGCCATTATTTTTTTCTTTCCTAAATCTTCATATCAATGGGGAAGTGGAACAGGTACAACTTTGGATTGTGAATGTTTTGGCTTTAATAAAGTTTCAAATAATTTTATTGGTGGCGGTAGTGAAGTTTGTTTTGGTTGGCTTAGAAATTGTAAATCAGACGCAGAGTTGCAAAAAGAAAATGAAAGACATTATAATATAATTGATCAGAATTTAGATGTATTAAAAAATAAAGAAAAAGAAGATGAAGAGAAAGGTATAAAATTAGATATTTGTCATGATTACCGGTATGGTAATTGTCCAGTTGGATGTTTAGAAAGATGTGTTTCCAGTCACTGTTCTAATGGGATGTGTACTGATGATTGTGGCGGGGAAGGAAGTTGTGTGGCACCAGCAGATATAGGTTGGATAAAATATCAGAACGAACAGTTTGGTTATGAATTTTATTATCCTCAAGAATGGAAAGATGATTTGACCACCAGAGTTATTGACGAATCTATTTTTTATTATTTGCCAGCCTATAGAAACCCTGAGAATAAAAAATTAGGTTTAATGGATTGGAGATTGGTATGTATCGGTCGTAAGACCATTATCGATTGGGATAAAGAAGTCATAAAAGTACAAAATAATGAGCAGCCAACGATGGGTGATGAAATTGCCAGAAAGGATAATTATGTGTATTATCGGTGTCCGCAGTTTGAAGCTTTTGCTTTTACAGTCAGTCCAGATCCTTATAAGGTACATTTTAATGTAAAATCAACTTTTAAGTTTATTAATTCAGATAAATAAATGTTTATAAAAGATTTAGCAAAACAGAAAGATCAGTTTTCTGACGCTTCCTCCTCTGCTGAAGCTACGGTGGACAAGAAAGCTATGGCGGACAAGGAGGTAACCTTGAAAGGTTGGGTTTATAATTTTCGCTCAAGTGGTAAAATTTTTTTCCTGCAGCTTCGCGATGGTACAGGTTTTATTCAATGTATTTTAAGTAAGAGTGAAGTAAGTGAGAAGAAGTGGATAGAAGCTCAAACTATAGTTTTAGAAACTTCAATTGAACTAACTGGTAGAGTGGTTGAGCACCCAAAACAGCCAGGAGTTTTTGAATTGCAAGTGACTGATTTTAAGTTGTATCAAGTGCCGGTGGAAGAATATCCAATTGGTAAAAAAGATCATGGTCCAGAATTTTTGTTGGATAACCGTCACCTTTGGCTTCGCAGTAAAAGACAATGGGCAATTCAACGCGTGCGTGATGAAGTTATTCGGGCGACTTATGATTTTTTTCATAAAGAAAATTTTATCAAAATTGATTCACCAATTTTAACACCAAATGCTTGTGAAGGAACCACGACTTTATTTGGAGTAGATTATTTTGATTTGGGCAGGGCTTATTTATCCCAATCAGGTCAATTATATATTGAAGCAGCGATTATGGCGCATGGTCGGGTATTTGACTTTGGTCCAACCTTTCGAGCAGAAAAATCAAAGACTCGTCGTCATTTAACAGAATTTTGGATGATGGATGCGGAAATGGCTTTCTGTGACCATAAATGTAATATGATTATGCAGGAAAATTTGATTAGTTTTATTGTTAAAAGAGTGCTAGATAATTGTCAGAATGAATTAAAAATATTAGAAAGAGATGTAAGTAGATTGGAAAAGATTAAAGCGCCTTTTGGCAGGATGACCCATACGGAAGCAGTTAAAAAATTACAAGCATTGGGGTCTAAAATTACTGTTAAAGATGATTTAGGAGCTGAAGATGAAACATTGTTAACTGAAAATAGTGATGTTCCGATTTTTGTAGAAAAATGGCCCAAAGGCATCAAGGCGTTTTATATGAAACGTGATCCAGTAGACGATAATTTAGTTTTAGGTTCAGATTTGATTGCGACCGAGGGTCACGGTGAAATAATTGGCGGTTCGCAAAGAGAAGATGATTATGAAATTTTAAAGCAAAGAATTATTGATGAAAAATTACCTTTTAAAGAATTTGAATGGTATTTGGATTTAAGAAAATATGGTAGTGTGCCGCATTCAGGTTTTGGTTATGGTTTAGAGCGATTAGTTGGTTGGATTTCTGGTATTCATCATATTCGTGAGACCATTCCTTTTCCGCGGATGATCAATCGTCTAAAACCGTAAAGCTAAGTTATTAGGTTTTAGTTTTTGATATTTGGTTATTAAAATTTGAATTTTGTTTGTTTTTTGCGTCTTGTTACTTGCCGTGCCTGCCGGCAGGCAGGTATCTTATATATTTTTATCTGCTTTTATTTATGAAACATTTTTTAGAATCATTAATCATTACTTCTCTGATATTGGTCGGGGTATATTTGATTTTTGCTTTAATAGAAGGTGAAAGTTCTAGTGAGAATGATTTGAGTTCTGAAAAACCAGAACAAATAATGCGCGAGGCTCAAGGGTTATTAGCAGGGGATTATATTGTTTATGATACTAGTCGGGTAATTGATAGAGATGAAAACGATCCAACAAAGCAAACAGTTGAATATATTTTTTATCGTTATTTGTTAGGAAGTGATCTGGCAGAAGAAATTTTTAAAAAGACATATGATGGTCAAAAAAATAAGCAGATTTTACAGACAAAAAAGTTTAGTGAAGAATCTTTCTCTTTATGGTCGTATAATAATGACGGAATTAATAAAGAACTGATACATTTGAATGGAAAAGTGATTGGTCCAGCTGAAAATAACATTTCATTGATTTCTCCTGATAGGAATTGGCTTGTTTATACTGATTTAGATGATGCCAATAATCCCAGTTTAGTTCTCAAAGATATTAAAGAGGATTCGGTTCAATATTTTTATAATAGGAATTTTTTTGATCAAGGTTATTTACGTGCGCTAAAGTGGTCAGCTGATAGTAAGCAAGTTTACATATCAAGACAAGATAAAAATGGCAATCAACTTCCTGGTTTGTGGATTTTGAGTACAAATTTAAGACAATTGAGAGAAATTAGCACGGTCAGAGAAAATGATATTGATATTTATGAAGTTTATCCAAAATACAATCTAGCCATTGGATTGGTTAATGCCAAAATTGATTCAAAAAATATTAGTCAGATTTATTTGGTTGATATTTTATCAGAAAGTGCCAGAGAAATTTTGTACAACAATACTTATCAGATTCAAAATCCAAAGCTATCTCCATCAGGAAAATTTTTTAGTTACTCGTATAGTGGTGATAAAATGGAAATTTGGATAGCCAGTTTGGATAATCCTCAGCAAAAACAACAAAATAGAATTGTGGCAGGCTCGCTGTTAGCTTGGCCAAAAGATAATATATTATTGATTGACAATGAAGGAAAATTACAACTTTATAATACTAGGGCAAAGAATTTTATTACTTTGGCAGAAAAAAGAGAGGCAGTAATTGGCGATGAATTAATATCATTTAAATTTTTAGATCTATTTACTATTAAATAATTTATTTATGGAGAAAAATTTTTATTTACTTGTTGGATTTACCATTTTGACAATATTGATGTGGCTTTTTAATTTACCTACATTGTTAGTGTGGCTTTTTACATTTGCGGCGAGTTTAGGGTGGTTGATAAAATCAGCTGATTGGTTTACTGATGCGGCTGAAGATATTGGCGAGGCGATACATATTTCTCCATTTGTAATTGGGGTTACCATTGTTAGTGTTGGCACTTCACTGCCAGAACTTTCAACTTCAATCATTGCCCTATGGCAAGGCGACACTACTATTGCTATTGCTAATGCGATTGGATCAAATATTGCTAATATTTTATTGGTAGGCGGTATTTCAGCGATTGTAGCTGGTACCTTGAAAGTAACTCGGAATTTAATTGATATAGACTTGCCTTTATTATTGGGTATTACTATTTTGATGGGTATTATGTTGATGGATGGCGAATTTGTTTGGCAGGAAGGCGTTATGGCGATTACTTTTTTTATAATTTATTCTATTTATACTATTAAATCTTCAGAAAAACAAGATAAAGTGCCTTTTATCAATCGTTTTCATTTGGAAAGAAAAATGACTAAGTTTAAAGCTCCTTGGCCAGCTATTGGTCTAGCAGGGTTGGGAGCAGTTGGAGTTTATTTTGGTGCGGATTGGACAATTAAATCAATATTTGCGGTTTCTGAATTATTAAATATTAATTCTTCAGCAATTGCTATGTCAGCTCTAGCTATCGGCACCAGCTTGCCAGAATTAGTTGTTTCAGCGACAGCTGCCATGCGCGGCAGGCATGAAGTTGCTTTGGGAAATATATTCGGTTCCAATATTTTTAATCTATTGATGGTTATTGGCGTGCCGTCTTTATTTTCTACTTTATATGTTGATCAGAATTCCTTGCTAATTGGTTTGCCAATTTTAATGGGCGTGACAATATTGTATGTTTTTTCTGGAATCTCGCAGAAAATTCACAAATGGGAAGGTTTTGTTTATCTGTTTATTTATATTATATTTATGGTAAAGTTATTTAATATATTTTGATTATAATTAGCTTATATGCAAGAATTTCCACAACAGCAACCAAAAACAGATATAGAAACAGAAAAAAACCAACAGCAGTTTTTTGAACCTATTTGTCAGAAACTTAATTAACTACTTGAGCTTGGTTCTGAGTTTCGAAAAGATGAACCTAATTTAGATAATGAAATACTATCCAAAGTTAGCAATCTTATAGACGATATTAGAGAATTGGCGGTAAGTGATATCTATCCAGTGAATCAAATCATTATGGCGCATATTGGCGTGATTAAAAAAGAAATGGAAAAAGGGGAATTGTATCATACCCAAGATTTTTTGGAAATAATTGAACCATTATTAGCTCAGATAAATAATGTTCTTCACAACAATATTAATATTGTAGGTGATAATAAAACATTTAATGAAGAGATAAGTGAATTAGTCATTATGATGAGACAGCGACTAAATCGTTTTCAGCATAGTGAAGATGAGAAAAAAAATATAGAACAATTAGGGGAGAATTTAGGAATAGATACGACTCAAAGATCTCCATTAGTAATAAAACAAGCTACTATAAAATATTTTGATAGAATAAATAAAGATGCCATTAATACTGACAAAAAAGTAAAATCACAGACCGTTGAACATGTAGATGAGAGTCAGAAAGAAAAATCCGATAATAAAATAGTCTCTAATGAAGTAGAGTCTTATGGTTATGACAATCCTGAAAAATTTAAATCTAGAGCAGAAGAAATTAAAAAAACTGTAGAGTATATCCAAGAACATCTTGATAAATTTATTGCTGATTTAGCCGAGATTAGTTTTGTAAGTGAGGCGAGTACTGATGACGAGCAATATGTAATTGATAATATTAATAGCACACATAACTTAGTAGTAAAAAAGATTATTTCTAAATTTTCAGAAAAAATTGAATTAACAGGAATAATGGATTCACTAGATACATATTTACAAAAAAATAAAGATCTCAATAATTTTGACGGAGATAAAAATAGGTATATTAATTATTACAATCTCGGTCCGATAAAGAAAAAATTTCATCAAACTCTAAAAACCACTTTGTTTGAAGGGTATAGATCTTTTAGTGTTATGGAGAGGCATTTTGATGAGTTACCAGAGTTTAGTAAGTTTAAGAATTCTCATATATTCACAGATTATGAGAAGTTTCAGTCGCAGGTATTGGATAAGATGGAAGAATTTTTAAATCAAGTGAACATATTACCGAATAAAACGCAAAGAGGTGAACAGTTTAATTTATCGTTACACATTCCGTATGATGTGGCAGAATCAGATTCACAATTACCTAATAACACTGTAAAGAAAGTGGTAAATGAAGGCTTTCAACAAAGGAAAAATGGCAATACTTATATTTTGGAACCGACTGAAGTTATTTTAGTTGGTAATGAATAAGATAATATTTAATTTATAAATATGGGATTTGAAGATAAAAAAATAAATAAAAAAGAATTTTTTGATAGCAGTGAAGATAATGGTGATATTGAGGTATTAGACAGTAATAGGGAGGTAAGTTTAGAAGAAGAAATTAACCCAAAGGAGGTGGTTGAAGAAGACAAACAGAAAATTAAAGATGTTCAGGATGAAATTGAAAAAGTTGAGATGATAGTTGATAAACAAGTGGAAGATCAATTGCCAGCAGCTGGTGAAACAGAAGATATTTTTGCAAAAACAAAAAATGCTATGGATAAATTGGGAGCAGTGGCCAACAAAGATGGTTTTAAATTTAGTCTGAAAGATTCATGGTCAAGAATAAAAGCGGCTTGGAAACTTGGGGCAGCTAACAGGGGGATATTTCAAAGAATTAGTGACACTATAGATAATCTTGATATATACCACGAAGCTTGTGAGGAAAAGCAAAATCTTTATACTGAAAGAGAAATTAAAAGTTATAGGGAAAATATTTTGGAGAATGTAGAGGGCAAGCGAAGAAAAGCTGATAAATTTCGAAAAATAAAAAGATTTATTTTGAGAAAATAATTATTATAATTTAAATGCTGAAATATAGTAGGTTATTGTTTGGTTGACGAGGCTAAATGCCTCGTTTATGCGTTACTTATTGGTGTTTTTACGCGTAACTGAGGCATTTAGCCTCAGTTTAGTAGTTGCACTTGATCATTGAACTTGGCACATTTTGTCTTGACATTTTTCTGATAATATGCTAAGATATACTGTTTTAAAGGTTTTTAATAGATGTTTTTAAAAATTAATTTAATTTTATGATTAAAAATAAGAAGTCTAAAAATGAAGGATTTTCACTTGTTGGCGGATTAATGGCAATAGGTTTGGTAAGTTTGGTTTCAATGTCGTCTCCAATAGCAAGTAGAAGCATGACACGTTATAATGATCATGGTCATTCTATGCGTAATAATCGTGCTATGCGTTATATTGTGCATAATAATCGTCAAAGAGTAAAAGATGTTAAATCTGTGGTTAAAGCTATGGAAAAACTTCATCGTAAAAATGGTGATTATAAAGTAGAATGTGAAACTTATGAGTTTTGTTTTGGTTCTACCTGTATTCAACTTCCTTCAAAGATAGTTAGCTCATGCGATCTTTCACCTTATCTTAATGCAAGCAAAATAAACGATCCTTCTGGATCAACCGTGGCTTGTGAAGGTAATAATAATGATACTTGTAATTATGCTTATTTTTATAAAGCCCCTAGTAGACAGAATTATATTGTTTATTTTTATTTAGAAGGTAATGGAATACAAAATGATGTGAATTGTGCAACCGATGGTAAAAGAGTGGTTTGTGATGAAAATGTTTCATATAATTATTGTGTGGGCAGATCTCAAGAGCATTCAACTCCAGAAGTATGGAATATTTGCAGTATGTATGATGTAAATGAAAATGGCCAAGTCCAGAATGATGATAAAAATGATTATTTTTAAAATTTAGCTAGTAATTCTTTAGAAAAATTCCGAACAATTCCCTTGTGGGACGTTCGGAATTTTTTTGACTAACTTCATAGGAAAATATATAATAAAGGTATAATTTTTGTAATAACAAGAGTTGCCAATCGTGAATGTGTTGATTATTTTGATTTAGGCAAGGCCTATTTATCCCAGTCAGGCCAGCTATATTTAGAAGCGGCTATTATGGCGCATGGCAGGGTATTTGATTTTGGGCCGACTTTTCGGGCTGAAAAATCAAAAACTAGGCGGCATTTGACTGAATTTTGGATGATGGATGCGGAAATGGCATTTTGTGATCATGAATGCAATATGAAAGCTCAAGAGAATTTAATTAGTTATATTGTTAAAAGAGTATTAGATAATTGTCAGGTTGAATTAGCTGTGCTGGAAAGAGATATTAGTAAATTAGGGTTAATGGACAAAACGGGGGGCTAAAAACACTGATTTATGGCATACTTTAGGTAAAAACTAACCATAAATTAAAATCATGAATAAAAAAAGTGTCCAAAATGCGATTCTTACAAAATAACTAAGCAAGGAAAAAGA
>DAOUWZ010000027.1 GCA_030666865.1 bacterium
TTACCACTAAGATGATTCAAGAATACATAGAACACCATTTTGAAGGCAAGGAAGCTGAAGATTCATTCAGAGTTGAAGAACCTTAAAGATTTCAATCTTTAACCAGTTAAGTCTGTCGACTTCTAGTCGACAGTGGTTTAATTTTGGTTTCACCATCTTTAAAACAGTGATTTTTTACTTAAATTTGAGATTAAAGGCTATGGGGTATTGTACGGAATTTATTAAGCTATTGAGTATATAAGAGGAGGGCATAATTAAAAAAAATTATGACAGATGAACAATCAACAATTTTAATTATAGAAGATGAATGGAGTATGCGCAGTGTATTGGTAGATAGATTTGAGCTGGAAGAGTATAAAGTATTAGAATCAGGTGATGGTGAAGAAGGCTTAAAAATAGCTCTAGATCAGCATCCTGATGTTATTTTGCTTGATATTATTATGCCGAAGATGGATGGTATTACTATGTTGAAAGAGTTAAGGAAAGATAAATGGGGCAAGGATGCCAAAGTTATTTTTTTGAGCAATTTAAGCAGTGATAATCAGCAAGTCAGAAATTTGGAAAAAGATAAACATGCAGATTATCTAGTGAAGATAGAATGGACATTGGACAGAGTAGTAGAGAAAGTAGACAAAACAATAAGGAAAAAATAAAATTATAAAAAATGGAGTTTTTAAAGGAGCTCTGTTTTTTTGTTATTTTTAATAGAAATTTGTTATAATAAATAAAAGTATTAATTACTTATTTAATGAGCGAACATAATTGGCATTCATTAGTAAAAGAAAAATTATTCAGCATTTTAAAGTCTGATATAAACGGTTTAAATTCAATAGAGGTAGCTAAGCGTTTAGAACAATATGGAAAAAATGAATTACCTAAGAAAAAAGGTGTTAGTAGTTTTATTATTTTTTTAGAACAGTTTAAAAGTCCATTGATTTATATTTTGATCATTGCTGGAATCATCAGTTTGATATTTCTTGATAAAATAGATGCGGGTGTTATTTTTACAGCGGTTATCGTTAATACCATAGTTGGTTTTTTTCAAGAAAAAAAAGCGCAGAATGCTTTAGCAGAATTGAGACGGGCAGTAGTAATAAAAACCAGAGTAAAAAGAGATGGAGAAGAATTGGAAATTGATGCTAAAGATTTGGTAATAGGAGATATTATTGTTTTGGAGGCTGGAGATAAAGTACCTGCTGATGCCAGACTTTTATTTGCTAAAAAAGTACAGGTAAATGAAGCAGCTTTAACAGGTGAGTCATGGGAGGTTGATAAAGATACTAAAATATTGGATAGGGAAGTAGCAATTACTGATAGGATCAATATGATTTATATGGGTACAGTTTTTACTTCAGGGAAAGCCGAAGCGATTATAGTCAATACTGGTCTTAATACTGAAATAGGTAAAATAGCTTCAATGTTGCAGGATGTTGAAGAAGAGGATACTCCTTTGCAAAAACGTTTAGAAAAATTTTCCAGACAAATTGGGTTTGGAGTTTTGGCCATTGTTTTATTTATTTTGTTTTTTGGTGTTTATTTGAAGCATGATTTTTTTGAAATGTTTGAAATTGCTGTAGCTGTTGCCGTGTCGGCTATTCCAGAAGGATTGATAGTTGCCTTGACTGTAGTACTTGCAATTGGCATGCAGAAAATATTAAAACAGAATGGACTAGTTAGAAAATTGGTAGCAGCTGAAGCGCTTGGTTCAACTACAGTAGTATGTACAGATAAAACTGGCACTTTGACAAGCGGAGAAATGAGAGTAACTGAAATTATAACCAGTGATTTTCATTTTGACACTTTGGAAAATATGGATTTAAGCCATGCTAAGCAGGGTTGGAGTGATATCATTGAAGTTTTAAAAATTGGTGTTTTATGCAATGAAGCGGTAGTTGAGCATGAAAAAGAAAGTATGAAGCATGTAAAAATTTTTGGCAATATGACAGAAAAAGCATTGTTGCGAGCTGGAATGAATTTTGGTTTGCATCGCAATAAGCTTATTAAAGAATATCCGGAGCTCGATATTATTCCGTTTGATTCAGAAAAAAAGTATATGGCTACCTTGCACAAAAGTACTTCTCAAAGAGGGGTTTTATATGTCAAAGGCGCGCCGGAAAAGATATTAGAAAAAGCCTCATATTATTGGCACAATCAAAAAAAAGTAAAAATTAATGATCAGGTGAAGAAAAATTTGCAGAAGAAGTTTGAAAAATTAAGTGGAGATGGTTTGAGGATTTTAGCTTTTGCTTATAAGAATTTTGTGATGAATAAAGATGAATTTGATGAAGAAAATATAAATGATTTAGTTTTTGTTGGCTTTATTGGTATGAAAGATCCGATTAGAGAAGGGGTTAAGGATACAATAAAATTATGCAACCGGGCTGGAATAAAAATCGTGATGATAACTGGCGATCATAAATTGACGGCCAAGGCAATTGCAAATGAAGTTGGTATTGATACTAAAAAATATAAAGTAATTCAAGGTGAAGACTTAGAGAAGATTTCTGATAAAGATTTTTATGAGCAAGTTGATAAAATTTCGGTTTATGCTAGAGTGACGCCAGCTGATAAACTTCGTATTGTTAAAGCATGGCAACATAGAAATGATATCGTGGCTATGACTGGAGATGGTGTAAATGATGCCCCAGCTTTAAAAAGCGCTAATATCGGGGTGGCAATGGGAAGTGGAACAGAAGTAGCAAAAGGAGCTTCAGATTTGGTAATTCTTGATGATCATTTTTCTACCATTGTTGCCGCTGTTCAGCAGGGTCGGGTAATATATGACAATATTAAGAAAGTAGTTTTGTATCTGATGTCTGATAGTTTAGCAGAAGTATTGATTATTATTTTTGCTTTGGTTGTTGGTTGGCCTTTGCCACTGTTGGCTACCCAAATTTTATGGATTAATATTATTGATGATGGTTTGCCAGGCATGGCTTTGACACTAGATCCAGAAGATCCAGGCGTTATGAAAGAAAAGCCTATTAGTATTGATAGCGGAGTAATAAGTAATGAAAATAAGATTTTAATAGTGACAATAAGTTTAATTACCGCTGTTTCCACTTTATTTTTATTTTATTATTTTTGGCAATCAACTGGTAATGTCAATTCAGCCAGGACTACTGCTTTTACTGGTTTAGCGCTTTCTACTTTGATGTATGTTTTTTCTTGCCGGACTTTAAGGCACGATTTTTTCGCATCACTAAAGATTAAAAATTGGTATTTGATAGGCGCGGTTTTAATTGGTTTGGTTTTGCAATTGATGGCGGTTTATGTTCCGTTTTTCCAGAAAGTATTTCATACTGTACCTTTAGGCATTGCGCCATGGGTTGCTATTATCTTGCAAGGAATATTAATTATTGCTGTGGTTGAATTTATTAAGGGTTTATATTTAGTGCGTTTTGATAAGAAGAAATAATTTGACCAAGTCAGACTTAGTTTGACATGTTTTTTATTATCGTGTATGGTGAATATACTATGAAACAGATATATACAAAGGTAAATAATAATAATCATAATATCGCGTGAAGACTCGGTAATTATTGTTATTATTCAATTTTTCCGGGTCTAACCAGACGCGGTTTTTTGTAACTGGCTCGAAATTTACGAGTTTATTGATGAAGTAAATTTCGAGCCAGTTACAAACCCCGCATAACTTTAGTGAAGCAGGGTAAGTGTTATGTTAATAGTTATAGTTAAAATAGTGCCGGGTAGTTCAAAGGTACCTGCCTACCGGCAGGCATGGAACGCATACTGTCAGCGTGGAGATAAGGCGTTTTAAATAAATTAAATTATCATTGCTGGGTAGTTTAATGGTAAAACCCTTGACTGTTAATCAAGTGATGGTGGTTCAATTCCACCCCTAGCAGCCATCAAAATTAATAAGTAAATATTTAGTTTTATTAAGTCGATTTTAATTATTAGTGGAATTGAAGGGTGCGAGAGAAAGCGAGCGAGCGTAGCTTTCGGTGCGCAGCACCCCGGTACCCGAATCGGAGTGAGGGGGATTCCACCCCTAGCAGCCATCAAAAATTGCAACTGTGGGGATACTCTATAACAAATGTTATAGAGTAGTGAATCATAAAAATTATAAAATATCATAAGTTGTATTAAAATATTGTTAGTGTCACTGTGTCATCCCTGCGAAAGCAGGGATCCCTGCCTGCCGGTAGGCAGGCAGAAAATAAGACTAAATTATTACCGCATCTATGAATAGTGTTGATAGTATAAAATAGGGATTTACATAATAATCTATTTATTTATGAAAATATTTATCTATAAAAATTTATATCATTTTCATCTCTTATTTTAGAAGAGGTTGTTTTTGGTATTAAATTTTATATTATTGAAATAATCTCTTCTGCTTATGAAGGGTTTTTTTGTTTTTTAAAAATAATAAATAAAAGTACGAAGTTAAATTATAATCAAATTTTTAGATTGGAGGGAAAAATGAATAGTATGTATATTGAATATTTTACCAAAGAGTTATATGAGATTAATAGAAAATTAAGACCAGATTCTCCTTTTAAAATTAAACCAAGAGCAAAGAATTATTTGGAGCAGTGTTTAAATACTGGAAAACCAGTAAATATCCTTACCCAGTGTTGCCGAACTAAATATTTAGAAGTAAGAAAGGTTAAACAAGGCGGTAAATTAATTCCTTTAAAGAGCGAGGTGAAATTATGGCAAGAAGAAATTCCGCAATTAATAGATTTATTTAAAAAATATGGATTTAAAATAGACTGGATATTTTCTTTTACTAGGCCAGATTCTGACACTAACAGAACAACACCTGCGATTGAATTAGAATTTATGGAGATGTATCAGAATTTAGCCAAAGATATTTCTGATATTTTATTATGCGATTGGGAAAAAGAATTTTTGATAGAAAAAATAAAACCAGATGAACAAGTGTTAAATAATTTTGATCAGTATGTAAAACCAGATGCTTTTGAATGGGAATTTGAGCGGCGATTTAGTAGAATTTTAGCCGAGGTTAAAACTAGGAAAATGATTAATGAAAAAGATCTTAAAAATCATGTTAAAAAAAGGATAGCTATGATGGCTGAAGAAGCAGTTGTAATAACTAAGAAATTATTTCCTGATGGATTAATTATTATTCCAACTGAAGAGCCACAACGGTTTGATTTTTTTAAGCTATTAGTACCGAATTTTAAAGAACTTTTAATCTGTACATTAAAAACAGCTCCCTGGCGTATGGGAGAATAAAGGAGGGATAAATGAATCCTTATCATCGTAGTTTTGGGGGGATTGCTTCTCACAAATAAGCTACAAATAAAGCCGTCTTATCAAAAGACGGCTTTTATACTAAAATAAAGATATGAGATATTTATTACTTATATTTTTAGTAGCTATCGTTTTTATTGGCACATTAAGTTTTGTCAATTATTTGTCAGACGGTATTACCATACCGTCAGATTTATCCGTATTATTAGTAACCAAAAATACAAAACAGGAAGTGGTTAGCAATAGAAAAATATTATTACCACCAAGTAAGGGGGTGTATCTTGGTGCTTTTCCTTATTTTGGCAACAATGAAGATGAAGTAACCAAGAAACATATTATTGATTTTGAAAATTTGATTGATAAAAAAATTACTTGGGCTTATTTTTCTAATAATTGGCATGAAAAAATTGAATTTCCCAAAGAAGAGGTAATTACCATTTACAAACAAAGTATTATTCCATTTATTCGTTTGATGCCTAGAAGCACTTTTGAGCTTGGTAAGTCTGATGATGTATTTACTCTACAAAAAATTATTGATGGTCAGTTTGATGAAGAATTAAAAATTTGGGCAAATGAAGCTAAGAGTACCAACATTCCTTTGTTGCTTGATTTTGGCGTAGAAATGAATGGAGATTGGTTTTCATGGAGTGGTTTTTTCAATGGCAGTGAAGAAACAGAAGAATATGGTGATATGGTTTTGGCTGATGGTCCTGAAAGATATCAAGATGCATATCGGCACATAGTAAAATTATTCAAAGAACAAGAAGTCCTAAATGTTACTTGGTTTTGGCATGTTAACAATGGATCATTTCCAGCTGAATCTTGGAATAAAATAGCAAATTATTATCCAGGTGATGATTATGTTGATTGGCTTGGGGTCAGTGTTTATGGGGCTTTAGATAATAGTGAAGAATGGTTTTCATTTGAAGAACAAATGGATAATGTTTATCAAGAATTAGTTGAGATAAGTAATAAGCCAATAGCTCTGCTGGAATTTGGAGTTGACGGAAATTCATTAAAGGGAAGTCAAGCAGATTGGATTTCTGATGCTTTAACAGTTATAAAAACAGGCAAATATCCCCGTTTAAAAGCTGTTTCTTATTGGCATGAATCTTGGATAAATGCTGATGGTAGTGTTTCAAATTTACGTCTTGATTCTTCTCCACAAACTTTAAATACTTATAAAAACCTAATAAATAACAATTTTTTTATAGTTTTACCGAAGTTTTCTATTAATTAATCAACCGATTTTAATATAAATGTCATGCCTTATTTATTAGGTTTGACATTTTTTTGAATTTATGTTAGGATATTTTATTAATTATTAAAATTTTTAATGAATTTAATAGCTAAAATTAAATATTTTATAAACAGACAAAGGTTAAAAACCAAAGGCTGGTTATTCTTTTTTGTTTTAGTTTATTTAGTTTTATTAGTAGAACTTGTAAATATTCAAAAATTTGAAGATAATATTTGGTTTAATGTTTATAGTCTTGGCATTGCTGTTTATATATTATCTAGATTTTTGTTAGCTTATTTTTATGAAGAGCCTGTTTGTGATATCAATTATGAGCCAACTGTTTCTTTTGTAGTACCATGTAAAAATGAAGAATTATTTATTGCTGAAGTAATGAGGAAAATGGTTGAAGTTAATTATCCAAAAGAAAAGATTGATCTTATAATGATAAATGATGGTTCTACTGATAATACTTTGTCAGAAATGATTCAAGCTGGAAGAGAAATTAAAGATGATTTAGGAGTTAGTGTGAGTGTAGTTAATTGGGAACAAAATAAAGGTAAATCATATGGTATGTTGGCTGGTACCAAAATTGCTACTGGTGAAATAGTCGTATTTATTGATTCAGATAGTTTAGTTGACCGGGAAGTTTTAATACATATGGTAAAATATTTTACCAATAAAAAAGTTGCATCAGTTTCTGGTCATACAGAGGTTTATAATAAAGATAAAAATATTCTAACCAGAATGCAAAATATAAGATACTATGTTGAGTATATTGCTTATAAAGCTTCGGAGGCTTTATTTGGCAATGTGATGTGTACACCCGGATGCTGCAGCGCTTATCGCCGGTCTATTTTATTGGAAGTTATTGATGATTGGAATGAAGATAAATTTTTAGGAGTGAGAAGAGCGGCTTATGCTGATGACAGAGCACTGACTACTTATATGCTTGAGAAAGGATATCAGACTTTATATTCGTCATCAGCTTTGGCTCAGACAATTGTGCCTGATTCCTGGAAGGTTTTTTGGCATCAACAATTAAGATGGAATAAATCTTGGATTTTGGAAAGTTTTATCGCTGCCAAGTTTATGTGGCGGAAAAATCCAATTATGAGCTTATCATTTTATTTAGGATTTATTTTAACCTTATTTGCGCCAATTGTAGCATTAAGGGCATTTGTTTGGTATCCATTGACAACAGGACAAATTCCTTTGTTTTATATTTTCGGATTAGTTGTAATTGCTTTGATATACGGAAGTTATTATTATGTTAGAACCAAAGGTAAAAATTGGTTTTCTGGTGTATTTTTTGTAATCATTTATTCGTTTATGATGATTTACCAATTACCACTAGCAGCAATAAAGCTCTGGGATGTTAAATGGGGAACAAGATAAATATATGAAATTTTTGCAAACCAAAAAAATATTAATAAAAAAGATAATTATAATTATTTTAATTTTAGCCATGCAAGTTACTGGTTTGGGTTTATTTTATGTGTACCAAGGCTATGTTTATAATTTTAAAACATCTTATATAAAAAAGATTTATTTACCAATAAGTAAATATAAGCTTAAAAATGTTAGAAATTTAGCTAAAGCAGCGGACAAAAAAATAATAAATGAGATTAGGCAGACAAAATCAATCCCAGTACTACTTTATCATGGAGTGATAGAAGAAGATGATGGCTACAATACAACTTTAGATGATTTTAGAGATCAGATGTTTGCTTTGAAAGCAGATGGATATCAAACTGTAAATCTAGAAGATTTTCAAAAATTTATGAAGGACGAAATAGTTTTGCCAAAGAAATCTATCTTGATAACTTTTGATGATGCTAGAAAAGATAGTTTTTATCCAGTTGATCCATTTTTAAGAACACTTAATTATGAAGCAGTTATGTTTGTAATAACTAAATATTCAATGGTGCCGCAAGATTCTGATGAAACTTTTTTCTTAAACAAAAAAGAACTAAAGATCTTGTCAGATAGTAATCATTGGAGTGTTCAATCTCATAGTCATGACGGTCATGATATTTATAAAATTAATAATCGTGGTAAGGAAGGTTATTATTTGACTGATAGATTATGGCTTGAATCAGAACAAAGAAATGAGACCAAACAAGAATTTCGTCAAAGAGTACGAGCAGATTTATTGAAGTCAAAAAATATTTTGGAAAAAGAGCTAGGCAAGGAGGTTGTCGGTTATGCGTATCCATTTGGCGAGCTCGGACAAGATGATGAACATAATTATAGTCAAGCCGAAGAAGTGGTTATTGAAGAAGCCAGCAAGGTTTATTCCTATTCTTTTCATCAAGTGTGGACAGACCCTCGCAAGAGGACTTATCCTGATAAGGATGATTTTTTAATCAGAAGAATTGATGTTTTAGCAGGATGGGATGGTGAAGATCTAGTAAATGTTTTAGATCAGACTGAAGATAAACAATTGCCATATAGTGATGATTTTTCAACTAACCATGGTTGGTTTGCCTCATGGGGCAATATATCTACAACTGACAATTCGTTGTATTTAACATCAACTCGTACTGATCAAGGTTCGATGGCAGTTTTGGAAGGATCGTTTTTGTGGAAAAATATAGATATTAGCGCCGAAGTTAATATTATTCAGGGTGATTCGTTTTCTTTGATTGGCGCTTATCAAGATAATAGTTTTTTAGCCTGTAATTTTTATGAGCAAGGTTTGTCTTTGACAAAATATAATAAAGCTAGAGGAATTGAAGAGCTGATTTCGGAAACCAATTTGGCTAATATTTTATCATTGAAAAATACTAAAGCTAAAGTTGGCATGAGAGTTTCCGAACAAAATATTAGCTGTCAATTAAACGGTTCTGATATTTTAGTGATTAATTCTTCACTGCCTAATATCAATTCTGAAGGTGGAATTGGTATTAGAACTTGGGGGAATTTAGGCGAAACCGAAGTAGTAGAAATAAAAAATTTGCAAGTTAAATATATAAATAATAATTAACATGAATAATAAAATGAATTATTTAAAAACATTTTTTATGGCATTGATAGCGTCAATACTTGTTATGCCGTTTGGTTTTATCAGTGCTCAAGCTATTCCTAATTTTGACAGGATAGGTCTTGTAGGTAATTATCAAACTCCATTAGTGCCTGGTGAAGGTATGGTTACTTTTTCTTTTGATGATGCCGTCAGAGGAGCTTATAATTATGGTTTGCCTTTAATGAAAAAATTTGGAATTAAAGGTTGTATCAATCCTATTATTGGACCAATTGAAAATAATGAGGATTGGGTGGTTAATTGGGATGAATTAAAAGAATTTCAGCAAGCTGGTTGGGAAGTAGGTAGTCATACTATGACTCACCCTTATTTAACATCGCTTTCAGATGAACAAATTAATTATGAACTGGGTGAATCAAAAAGACTCTTGGAAGAGCATGGTTTTAATCCACAAACATTAGTATTCCCTTATGGTGATCAAGATTATCGGGTTTATGATTATGTTACTCGTTATTATCAAAATGCCAGACTAGCTTGGGGTAATGGAGGGTTTAATGAATTTCCACATGATCGTTATAAAATTGTTACCATCAATGTAGATTATTCAACTCCACCAGAGTTAGTACAGCAATGGATAGATAAGGCAGTAGCAGAAAAGTTATGGTTGGTTTTAATGTTGCATGATATCACTTTAGAGAATGCCGGACCTTATCAATACAATGTAATGGATTTAGCAAAAGTTTTACAACATGTCAGAATCAAAAATGTACCAACTGCAACCATGATTGAAGCGCTTGATTATCATCAGAATAATAATTTAATAGTTAATTCAAATCTTGAACAAACTAGTGATAATTGGGCAAATAATTGGACTCGTACCAACGATTATCAAGTTTCATTATTTAATGGAGTTAAACGAGTATTTGCTGGACAAAATCAACTGCATTTGCAAGGTGGATCAGAGATTTATAGCGCTCGTCCGCAAATGATTGGTTTGCCAAATTCAAGCTCAGCATATTTATTTTCTATGTTTGTTGATATAAAAACGGATAATTCAGGGGCTGCGATTTGGCTAAATGAATTTGATGCTGAGGGAAATTATTTAAGCGGTCAATGGATTGGCGGAATGTATTATACAACTTTTAGTATGCCAGAATATTTATACACTCCAACTTCGCCAGACGTAGCTAGTGTTTTGATAGATGTTTATTCCGAACCAGGCAGTGTAGATTTTTTTGGAGATAATTTTTATTTTGGATTATTGAAATAAATAAAAATAAAAAAAATTCGTTCTGCGATCGCGGGATGGATTTTTTTATTGCTTTGTTTATGATAAAATGAAATAGTTATGAAAGTTATTAAATTGATAGAAAAATATTCAGTATGGCTTTTTTGGTCAAGCTTTTTATTTAGCTTGATAGTTTTATTTATACCTGTTTCCGGTACTGGCGGGATCAAATATTTGGACAAGGTTGTGCATTTTGGTTTATTTTTTGTGTTGAGCGGGTTTGGTTTTCGGCATTTTAAGAATCGTTTTTGGTTTAGCAGTTTGATGGTTATTTATATTGCTATGGCGGAAATTATTCAAGAAGTGTTTATTCCAGGCAGGGGGTTGGATTTTTTTGATGCGGTAGCAGGGATAGCAGGGCTCGCTGTAGCATTTATATTGGTTAGGAAGTAAATTATTTACTCTTGACAAAATTAGAGTTTTGAATTAAGTTATACTAATTTGGTTCAGTAATATAATTAAACAAAACGTTTATTTTATTTGGAGGTTCAGTTCATGAAAAACTTAATATTTATTACCGTAAGTTTTTTTATTTTACTATCTTTCTCTGTCGGTTTTGCTGGTGAAAAATTGACAGTGCCCATCAGTATTGATGATCCTATTGAGGGATTACCTATAAGTATTGACGATGGAAAAAGTCCACAGGTTTCCTTGATTTGTGATTCGAGTGGGGCTTATCTTGAAGTAGAGATGAAATGTGATAGATATGAAACCCAAGGTCTTTATATTTCTTTATTAAGACTAAAGGTGATATTGTTAACTACTTCTAGTAACCCCGTACCATTAGGTAATGGTTACCTTTTTCATTATATGGGAGGGTATCCGATGTGGTCTCCATCCAGTTCGCATGGAGAAAATTATCATAAAAGGATTTTATTTTTTTCTAATGAAGTGGTGGTAAAAGACAAAAATATCTATGTCTGGGGTGGTAAAGATAAAATTGTTTATTACCCATACCCAATTTATAATAGTTGGACCAAGCGGTGATATATTTTATATCGTTAGGGCCTGTCGCTTTACATGGCGGGCTCTTTTATTTGAGTTATTTTTGTAAAAGACAGATTATTTTATAGGATTGATTTACTATTATTTTTGTTTTTGAAAATTATTATCTTATATTCTCTGCTTACCAGTCACCGGCTCTCGTTCGGCTACGAGCTCTCATTCGAGCCTGAGCGGCGAGGCTGTCAGGTCTCAGAGCCGAATGGCACGGTCGAGTGGTGAGGTAAGACTCGGGCTCAGACTCAAGGAGTAGGCAGGCTAACTACTAGCTACTGACTACCATATATTAATCTAGCTCTTGACAAAATATTATAATGGGTATATACTCATAATAGGTAATGAGTATATATTCATAATAAGCTGATTTTAGCTAAAATAATATATATTTATTTATCCACAAAGGTCGTTATTATTAATTTTAGAAAGGGTAAATATATGCCAAATTTTAATGGACAAGGTCCGCGTTGGGGCGGCGGTCCCGGAGCTGGCTGGGGCATGGGTCCTTGTGGCGCTGGTCAAGGTTTTGGCTGGGGCATTGGTAGAGGTATGAGTCGTCGTGGCGCTTGGGGACGCGGTTTTGGTTCACAATTAGGTTATCGCGAGCCAACGAAAAATGAAGTTAAAGAAGATTTAGAGGAATATGGAAAAATGTTAGAAAATGAGCTGGCTATAGTTAAAGAAGAGAAGAAAAATTTGTAAAAGCAAGGCAGCTTCTAATTTTTAGGAGTTGCCTTACTCTTACCTTATATTGATAATTGATATAGATATAAGGATCGTATTTTTAATCAAAAGAATTCCCCGTCAGCTTGTTGCGGGGTACGTGGCGCAACAGATATATGTGATATATAATTAAAACATGGAAAAAGAGAATGACGAACATATCTATAAATTACATAACAAAACATTATTAGTGCAATTTTGTCATTCCTGCGGAGGCAGGAATCTAGAAAA
>DAOUWZ010000031.1 GCA_030666865.1 bacterium
TAAACTTTAGGCATTAAAAACTCTCCTCTTATTTTTTCCAACCAAGACCCAACTTGCAAAATTTTACTTTCAGAAAATTTTGGACCAATTATCTGTAAACCGACTGGCAAATGATTAGATAATCCTACTGGCAGGCTAATTGCTGGCAGACCAGCTAGATTTACGGCTACAGTATAAATATCAGACAAATACATACTAACAGGGTCGTCAATCTTTTCACCTATCTTAAAAGCAGTAGTCGGAGTAGTTGGTGAAATTAATACATCAACCTGCTTAAAAACCTTATCAAAATCTTCAATAATTTTAGTTCTTACCCTCTGTGCCTGCAAATAATACTCGTCAATATACCCAGATGATAAAACATAAGTACCAAGCAATATTCTTCGCCTGGATTCATCTCCAAAACCATCATGTCTAGTCTTCATATAGTAATCCAACAAATCATCAACTGACTGTTTAGTTCGCTGACCATAACGCAAACCGTCAAATTTTGACAAATTGGAACTAACTTCAGCAGGCATTAAAATATAATAAACTGGCAAAGCATATTCAGTATGGGGCAAGCTCACCTCTTTTACTTCAGCTCCTTCAGCTACTAGTTCACTAATTTTTTGTTTAACAATCTGTTCAATTTCCCTATCAAGCCCTTTGACAAAATATTCTTTAGGCAAGCCGATTTTCAGTCCATTAATATCTTGGTTTAATAATTTTCTAAAATTATAATCAAAGGTATTGATTGTAGTAGCATCTTTTTTATCAGGTCCAGCAATATTTTCCAAAAGAATCGCAGAATCTTCCACAGTTTTAGTAAAACAACCAATTGAATCCAAAGATGACGCCATTGCAATCAGACCAAAACGCGATACCAAGCCATAAGTCGGCTTCAAGCCAACTACTCCGCAAAATGCCGCTGGCTGCCTAATTGAACCTCCAGTATCAGTACCCAGCGCATAAAGCACTTCTCCACTAGCAACAGCGGCAGCTCCGCCACCAGAAGATCCGCCTGGCACTCTAGATAAATCCCAAGGATTATATGTTGGACCATAAGCAGAATTTTCTGTTGAAGAGCCCATAGCAAACTCGTCACAATTATTTTTACCCATTATTATCATACCCTGCTGTTTCAATTTTGCCACTGCTGTAGCATCATAAACAGCCCTATAATCCTCCAAAATTTTCGCTCCAGCAGTAGTGACTACTCCTTTAGTCATTAATACATCTTTGATACCAGCTGGGATACCGCTAATCATTGATAATTTAGCATCTTCGTTTTTATCAATATCCTTAGCAGTCTGCTTAGCTAAATCTTTGGTAATATTTAAAAAAGCATGAATCTTTTTTTCTAGAGCGCTAATTTGCTTTAAACTCTCTTTGGTAAGTTCAATACTACTAAAATCACCGGCCTTTAAACCATTACTTGCTTGTTTAACTGTTAAACTTGAAAAATTCATTTGAAAATCTTAGGAGTTTTTAATAATCCATCGTGGGCATCCGGCATACCTTTAATAATTTCATCTTTTTCTTCCGCCACTTCAATAATATCTTCTCTGGCAATCTTTTCTTTAGCAATTTGATAATAAGCCGGTTTAACACCAGTAGTATCAACTTCTGCTAGTTTAGAAATAAAAGACAATATATCATCTACTTGCTTTTCTAATGTTTTAGCCTCCTCGTCACTTACTTTTAAACGCGATAATTTGGCTAAATGTTTAATTTGTTCATTTGTTATTGCCATAAAATAATTTTGAGACTGAAAAATAATAACTTTGTTTTTTTCTACTATCTCACCCGGTCGGATGACCGGGTATATAATAATTTTTCACGGAATTAATATATAAATCTATATTAATTTTGATGACTATTCTGTGGTTTTAATTTTACCAAAATGCCTTAAAAATTACCAATTTTCTTGATTTATCCACATTTGACAATTATAGTTATTAGATCTAAGATAATAAAACTTTGTTCTTTATAATAATATGTTAACTAAACTGGGGAGGTGGCCGAGTGGTCAAAGGCACTGAACTACAAATTCAGTATCAATAAAAATAGGCTAATAGTCATAGTTAGAGTGCGCATATAATATATGATTACTATTTCTTATTTAATCAGAGGTTCGAATCCTCTCCTCCCATCAAACAAAACCGCCTAACAGCGGTTTTTATTTTATTATGTGAATTACTCTGCAGCTAAATGGAAGGCTACCTGCCCGCCATAGTCTGAAGCCTTCCGCCTGCCTGCCGGCAGGCAGGCTACATAGTCTCTACTGTTCAAATAATGTAGCCGTCCCGCGTGTTGCGGGACAGATTTCCATTACCTTTAATTCCATAACTAATAATCTACCTTACTAAATTTAAAAACTCTTTTTCAGATAAAGTGGTAACACCTAACTCTTGGGCCTTCTTATATTTAGATCCTGGATCTTTTCCTGCTACCACATAATCAGTGCTACTACTAACTGTTGAAACCACATTGCCACCATTATCACGCGCCAACTCCTTTGCCCGGTCTCTTGTTAGACTAGATAAGCCGCCAGTAAAAACAAATGTCTTACCAAATAATTTCCTTGAAATCATATTTTTTTTAGTATCTTTTATTTTTAATCCTCTGCTAATAAAACTATCAATAAATTCCAGATTTTTCTTATCCTTAAAATAATCAAAAACACTCCTGGCAACTACCTCGCCAATATCAAAAATATTATTAAAATTTTCTTCGCTTGCTTGTTTAATTTTTTTCAAACTGCCAAAATATTCAGCCAAAGCAATAGCCGTTTGTTCGCCAACATGTCTAATCCCTAGAGAATAAATAAATCTGGACAAAGATATTTCTTTGGCGGAATTTATAGCTATTATTAAATTATCAGCAGATTTATCAGCAAATCTTTCCAATGGTTTTAAATCGCCAACTGTTAAATCAAATAACCCAGAAGCATCTTTGATTAAACCTTTATCAATTAATTGATCAATAATTTTTGGCCCTAATCCGTCTATATTAAACGCTTTCTTAGAAACGAAATGATATATTTTTTCTTTTTGTACGGCAAAACAATCCTTATTTGTACAATAGCTATTTACTTCCCCTTCTAAATTTATCACTTTATCACGGCAAACAGGACACTTAACAGGCATTTTAAAACTTGGTAATTTAGCTGGCCTTAGATTTGATAAAACTTTAACTACATCTGGAATAATATCACCAGCCTTTTGAATAATAACCGTATCCCCAATACGAATATCAAGTCTGTTTATTTCATCTTGATTGTGAAGCGTAGCCCTAGAAACAATTGATCCGGCTACACTGACAGGTTTTAGTATTGCTACTGGTGTTAATACTCCGGTCCGACCTACCTGCACTATTATATCCTCAACCTTAGTAGTTACTTGTTCAGCTGGAAATTTAAGAGCAATAATTCCCCGCGGCGCTTTGCCAGTAAAACCAAGATTTTTCAACTTTGCAATTTCATTAACCAAAACTACCACCCCGTCAATCCAATAATTCAATTTTTCTCTTTTTTTCTGCAAGCTATCATAAAAATTCAAAACTTCATTTAAATTATTACAAATCTTCAAATAATCTCCTGCTCTAAATCCTAGCTTAACTAATAATTGATGAATTTCCCCGTGAGTTTTCTGTCCCAAATCACTAATCAAATCATAAGCCATAAAACTAAGCTTTCTGCTAGCCGCTAATTTTGAGTCAAGCTGCCTGATAGATCCCGCCGCCGCATTTCTAGGATTGGCGAATGTTGGCAGATTATTCTTTTGCTGATATTTATTCAAATTATTAAAAATCTTTTTCTCCATATAAATTTCACCTCTGACTTCAATCTCATTAATCGCTCTTTTATCAAGACTATTCAATCTAAGAGGTATTGATTCAATAGTTTTTATATTTTGAGTTACATTCTCACCAACCTTTCCATCACCTCTAGTAACAGCCTTATCTAGCAACCCATTTTTGTAAATAAGAGAGATTGCCAATCCGTCCATTTTAGTCTCAACAAAGTAACTATAATTGCTATGGTCAATTTTTTTCAATCTGATCTGCCATTCATCCATATCTGCCTTGGAAAAAGCATCATTCAAAGACATCATTGGCTGGCGATGTTTTACTTTTACAAATTTATCAAGCGGTTTGCCAGAAACCCGCTGAGTTGGAGAATCAGGAGTTATAAATTCTGGAAACGCTTCTTCCAAATCAAACAATTCCTTTTTTAAACTATCAAGCGCTCCATCTGATATCTCCTGACGATCAAGGACGTGATATAAATAGCGGTGATGATTAATCTCCGCTTTTAATTTACCTATCCTTTTTTTAGCTTCTACTTTATTCATACCCTATATTAGGTTTTGAGTTATAGTTATATTTCTCGATGTCATTCCTGCATCTCTACTGTCATTCCTGCGAAGGCAGGAATCCAGAAACAAAATCATATTATATCATCATACAAATCTTTCCAAGTAGGATTATTTTCTTCTATTAATCTTATTTTCCAGTCTCTTTTCCATTTTTTTAATCTTTTTTCACGAAGCAGGGCTTCATTGATATCTGGAGTAGTTTCAAAATAAACTAAATTATGTATTTTATATTTCTTGGTAAAACTGTCTACTAAATTATTTTTATGTTCAAATACTCTTTTAACTAAATTTGATGTTACGCCTATATAAATAGTGTCACTCTTTTCACTTGCTAGTATGTAAACAAAATATTGTTTCATTTTATTTTTTTGGACCCCTGCTTTCGCAGGGGTGACAGGTTGGGTTATTCAACTGTCTTTAAGAGACTTTCCTCAGAAAAAAGAACAAAATCAAATAATGGAGAAGATGGTCCAACTACTGGAAAACGAACATTTATACCTTGTTCTACCCCGCCATAAATGCCAGTAAGGTTGACTGATTTTATATAAGAATTTAATTCTTTAATCCCAGTAGCAGCTGGACTTTCATAAAATCTGACTACAATATTTTCAGTATCATCATGCAGGGCTCTTAACCTGATGATATAGCTTTTATTTGCGGAGAACTCATCTTCAAGGGCAATAGTATCACATACTGCCGGCGTCGCCACTTCAGCCGAGCATTTAAAAACTTTTTTAATAATTCTTCTTTCAGCATCATCCCAGTCAATACTAATTCCTCTAGTCCATTCCATAATAGTCACTTCCAGCCAAGGTTCAAGCACATTGCCAGTATTAGCATCTTGCCAAATAATTCTAGCTGATTCAACATTACTTGGTTCATTCAAATCTAATGGATTATACAAAATTATTTCTTGAGTTGCCATTTTCGGCAAAGAAAAATCCAATTGATTTACACTGCCAATCGCTTTACTGCAAGTCCAACCGATTTCACTAGTTTCATTACACGGCAGGGGCAACAGTCCGGTATCACGCCAATCAAATATTATTTTTTCAGCAGCAGATTCAGCGGCATAATAAGACACAATCGCTTTATCCAATTGCCTAGACTGTCTAATTTCATTAATAATAATATCGCCAAGCGCTACTCCAGTCACTACTAAACCAGACATAACAACAAGAGCCAATAGTAAAACTGTGCCTGATTGATTATCTTTTAATTTTTTCTTAAAAACTTTCATAAAATAAGTTATCCATAAACATTAATGAATGGAAGGCTGAAGCCTTCAGGTTTCCATAATAACTAACTATTTTTGTTAATCATTCATTGTAAGTTATTTATATTATCTCTTATAAACCCTAGAAGAAACAGTAGTTTGTAGATTATTAATTTCTGATACACCATCTTTTGAAATTTCTGATTCTGATTCAAACACAACAGTAACATAAGGCACTGTATTTACCCGGTAGCCTGAATCTCCAGGAGTTACTGGGTCAATTATTATTTCAAAAGGATCTGCACTCGGGTAGATATAAAAAGAAACATCAGTAACATTTACATCATCAGGAGTTATACTGGCCCAAGCAGAATCATTGCGCTTAACTGCTAAACAATTTGTTACCCCTGTATGGCAAACCAAACTAGCAGCATCTTTGATAGAAAATACTGTACTATTCCCCTGAATATCAAGCAGGGGAAGAAAATCTGTTTCCAATGGGTCTGATAAAACACCTAACTCATTAGTGAGATAATCATAATCAATGGAACTCATTCTTATTTCTCTAGACATTGCTTCAATCACATATCTAGCATCTGCTTGTATTTTTGTCTGCCCAGCAGTTTTCAATTGAGCTTTTTGGGACATCATAAATATATCTGTAATCAAAACAGCGGCAGTTGAAAATACTGCGGTCGCTACCACAATTTCTATCAAAGTAAATCCTAATTGACCACTTTTTTTATTTTGTTTATTTTTTTGCCATTTAATTAGCTTCATACCAGTTGTATAAATTTTCTTCTAATTTATATGTCTTAACACCTGATTTTTCCTGCCACCTAACTTCAACTACCATTTTAACACCTACTTCGGTCTCAACAGCATTGCATGTTTGCGTCGATATAATACTTCTTAAATTTCCACTTACATTATGCTGACAAGTAATAACATAACCATAAAACATACGATGATATCCAGTTGGAATACCTGTGGCATCAACACTTGAATGAAGATATAAATTGTCTGCATTTAACAATAATTCAGTGGTATTGGTATCAAATCCGGCATAATCAGGAACAGTGTTTAGATTATACAAATTGGTTGCTGGATCAAATTCTATAATACCGTCATAGTCAGATGCAGTCCAATATGGTTCCAGCCAATGATCACCTTCCAGCCAATTTGAATCCCTATTATTTCTGATTATTTCTATCCCTTCTCTGGCTAAATTAGCAGCCACTATTTGTTTCACCGACGTTTCAGAATAACTCAAACTCGAAAATGTCAAAGTTAAAGCACCAACGACACCAGTGGCAATTATTGCAATTGCGATAATTACCTCCACTAAACCTTGACCTTGATTGTTATTACTAATATTCATCTCACTAAATACCTGTATAAATAATTATTATGTTTATTTAATTTATTACTGATAAATAAATTATTTTAAATCCAAATTAGAAAGCTCAAATACCAATTCAAATCTAAATGACTAAATTGAATAAATTTATTTGTATATTTAGATTTTGAACTTGCTTTGACATTTGGATTTTGTAATTTTGGTTTAATATTATCAATTAATTCCTGTTGTTGACACTTGTCCGGAAATCCAATTAACTTCAATAATCACATCATTAGTAGTAGGTGAATGAGACAAAGTTATTCTAGCAGGATTATATGAACCACAACTATTATCAGGTTGTCGACCATTGAAATATACATGACCTCTGGGTACAGTAAAAACTATATCTATTTCATTGTCTACAACTTTCACACCACCGCAACTTAAAACCTCTGGTTCGTTCATTCCTGAAATAATAAAATTCTCTCCCAAGGTAGTGGTTTTTAAAATTTCATCAACCCCTGCCTCATACAAATACCCAGTAGTAGCTGGTGGTTTGGCAAATAATATTATATCCCGAGAATTTTTTACAAAATGGACCCCATAAACCCGTGGTGATACACCAGCTATAGGCAGAGCAAATGCAGCAAAAGCCTTGCCTTGCGCATCTCTGATCTCACTAGCTACTCGCAAAGAAGTTAATCTCAGTTCAGATTTTTGATTGCCAGACTTAATATTAGCCATAGTCATAATCAGAATTACCAAAAAAATTGTAATCGCCACAATCATTTCAACCAAAGTAAAACCTTGATGTTTTAAATTTTTCAAATTACTAATACCTTTTTTCATGATAACCAGTTTAAATACCAAATTATTAATTGTTTTGACCAAAATAAAGCAATAAATGTTCCGATGGTCAAAAATGTGCCAAAAGGTATCTTAGACCCCCACTTTTTCTTCTTTAAGAATAACATAAAAATTGAAAAAAAGGCACCAATAAAATAAGATAACATTAATCCGACGATAACATTGGGCCAACCTAAGACAAAACCCATTAAAAAACCCAATCTGATATCCCCGCCACCAATCCACTTGCCTTTTGAAACCACATATTGTAATAAAAAAAATCCACCTGCTACCAACCCAGCTACCAATAAATTAACCAAATTTGACAAAGAAAAATCTTTACTTAGATTCCAAATTATAGCAAATGCCATAGCAGGAACAGAAATTTTATCAAGAATAAGATAAAATTTTAAATCATAAATAAATATAATTATTAAAAAAATAACAATAATAAAATAGCCAATAACATTGATAAATTCATTAGTGGTAACCACTGCCAGAGAATTTATATCAACCACTTGCAGATAAATGATTATAAATATCAAACCAACCACCAATTCCACTATAGGATATTGCCAAGATATTTTTTTATGACAATAATTACATTTTCCTTTCTGATAAAAAAAACTAAAAACTGGAATAAGTTCATACCATATTAAACCATGCTTGCACCACGGACACATTGACCTGGACCAAACAAAACTCTTCTCAATATGCAAGCGATAAATCATGGCATTGATAAAACTGCCAAAAATTAAGCCTAAAATAAAAATAAAAAAAATTCCCATAAAAACATAATTTATATATAAATTATATCATTATTTGACATCAAATACTATTCAAATTTACCTGCCGGCAAGCAGGAATCAATATCAAATGTTTTAATTTTTATTCCATCCATGAACAAGGATTATTCACTCTACCGAGTTTAAGACTGATAATATGTTTATTACTGACTTTATTTAAACATATAAAAAATCCGCCCATTCCACGACCGCGAAACTTGGACGGATTTAAATATAATCAATAAATTATTGAATACCAGCTGGTGAAGCAGTTTTAGTGTCAGCAGCTAAATCTCCTGTTTGAGCACCTAAACAAAAATCTATAGTATAAGTTACACCATCACCACCTGTACATGCTATTGAAGCTGCCGTGTCACTCCAACAATTGTATACATATGTATTCTCTCCGACTGTACAAGGTCCGTCTTGTGGAGTTGGCGCGCTAGGTACACTTGCCATAAGGGTAGAAAATGCTGGAGTTCCGTCAGTAGAATCAATAGTATTACCTGCGGCTTCATCAGGGTAACGGTTATTATCATTATAGAATAATTCCATAGCTGTTTGGACTTGTTTGATATCAGCTACACGCTTAGCGTCTCTTGATTTTGCTCTAGCATTGTTTAAGGAAACAACTGCCAAAGTTGACAACAAACCAATAATAGCAATTACAACCAATAATTCAATTAAAGTAAAACCTTTTTTATTCATAGTTTCACCTCCTTTCTATAGTTGAGATTAAATATTTAAGATAGCTTTCTCAAATGGACAAGTAGCTTCAAAAAACTATCTTACTCATCCAAAATATACGACCTTTAGCTTATGTTAATATTATAGCACATTTTTTCATTACCAACAACCACTATCTATTTAATTTATAAATATTAGTAAGAAGTAACAAGATACAAGAAAACAAATATCTAAAACCTATAAACTAAGATCTAATACCTAGCCACCTAAAAACTACTAGCCAATTGGTACATCGGCATAATAATAGCTGCCACCATCAAACCCACCCCAATACCCATCAATACCATAATCATTGGCTCAATCAAACTAACCATATTGGAAACAAGATTTTCAATTTCTTTAGAATAAAAATTAGTTATCTTTTCCATGATTTGATCAAGCCTGCCTGTCTGCTCACCCACACTCATCATTTGTGAAACCATAGCTGGCACTTCAGGACTCTTTAAAAATAAGGTTGCAACACTATTTCCATCTTCAACTTCTTTGATAGTTCTCCTGATAATATCTTCATACAATGAATTGCCGACTACGTCAGCTACTACTTCCAAAGCAACAGTCAAAGGCACGCCACCGACAATCAAAGTAGACAGTGATCTAGTCATTCGCACTATGTAAATTCTTTGCCAAAGTTTGCCAAATACTGGAATTTTCAATTTATATTTATCAAATAAAATTTTACCATCACCGTGTCTGATAAAAAAAATGAATCCACTTATCAAACCACCGATACCAAAAATCAACAAATACCAATAACGCTGAAAAATATTTGATACTGCTATTAAAATTCTGGTAGCTATTGGCAACTCTGCTCCTGATTCAGATATTATCCCAGTTAATTTTGGAACTACAAAAATCATCATAACAACGCCAACCACCAATAAACCACCTAAAATAAAAGCTGGATATATCATAGCACCTTTTATTTTAGAAGTCAGCTCATAATCTTTCTCTTGCTGATCAGCCAAGTAGGTCAAAACATCATCCAGTTTACCACTGGTTTCACCACTACGGATCATAGCAACATAAAATTTTGAAAACACATGCGAATACCGATTCATAGCTTGGGAGAGTTTTGCCCCGCCATCAACTTCATTGGCTACCTCCATAATAACCTCTTGCAATCTAATATTTTCTGTTTGATTAACTAATATTTTTAAAGCTTGTACAATTGGCACCGAAGCTTCAGCCATTACAGCAAGTTGTCTTGAAAAAACTACAATATCCTTTACTTTAATAGCATTCAAAAAAGGCAGATCCAAATCAAATGATTTTTTTTTACTTTCAAGTAATAACAATATAATCAAACCTCTATCAACCAATATTGAAGAAGCTACATTTTCAGACGGAGCTTCAACAATTCCCTGCATTACTTCTCCATTTACATTTCTAGCCTTATATTTATAAGATGGCATAATAATTAATTCAATATTCAAAATTTAAAAATAAAAATGATAATTAATAATTTAAAATTATTTCTTTCCTTTTAATGTTAAGACGCTTGA
>DAOUWZ010000034.1 GCA_030666865.1 bacterium
ATTAGTATTAGGTGAAGAATATTCAACAACAACAGTTTTGCCTCTTCCTATATCTTGCTTACCGTAACTATCATTCTTCAAAATATCCTCAAGCTCATTATGCAAATATTTTTCATTCAAATAAAAATTAATAAAACCCGGAAAGACAGCTTCTACTTTATAAAAATTCTCTTTGATCAATTTATTCTGTAACAAATCACCAACAAAACCTTGGGCAATCTGCATTGGTGCTTGTTTTTTCTGCGCTGCTAGTTTCATAGCGATATTAGTAGTAAAATCACCATATTTTGAATCTTCAGGAACGCTAAGCTCAACATCCTGTCTATCTGCTATCTGATTGATAATTTTATTCAATTTTTCTGTTAAATCGTTTTTCATTTTTTATTATAGTCCTTACTTAATATTAATTTTTTTATGTATTTTTAGCAAGTTTTTACTTGTAATATATAGGTTCGGCCTAGCGCTTCCCCTAAACCGAACCTATATATTATTATCACTATTTATGAAATAATAATAATGATATATTCAATTTTTCGTTTGACATGGTAATATAAACGTATGGAATTAGCAAAAAACAAACAAGCTTTATTTAATTATGAAATTCTTGATAAATGGGAAGCTGGTTTGGTATTGCGTGGTCCAGAAGTAAGGTCTGCTAAGAATAAACGAATTGATTTTAAAGGCAGTTATGTATCTTTTAAAAATAATGATTTATGGCTGATTGGCATGCATATTGCTCCTTACAGTCCAGCTAAAGCTGTTCAAAAAGATTATGAGCCAAAAAAACAACGCAAACTGCTTTTACATAAAAAAGAGCTCAATCAAATCAAAGGCAAGCTTACCCAAAAGGGATTGACAATTGTGCCGATCAAGCTATATACTACCAGAGGTTTAATCAAGGTTGAAATTGCTGTTGTTAAAGGGAAAAAACAAGCTGACAAAAAAGCTAAGATTAAACAACGAGATATTGATCGCGATACAGAGCGCACATTAAAAGAACGATATTAGATTTGTTATAAGTTATTAGCACGAAGTTAAGGGGATGTTATTATTCGCTAAAGAAGATGTCTCTCATATATTCAAGTTGAGCTGATTAACTCATAAAACTTATCAAAACAATAAGTGCAAAATCACTTGTTAGCAAAGTAAAACTTGCATTTTCAGGTTTAAACTTTGCGCCAGTAGCAGCTTAAATACAAGCGGCTACCATCGCCCGCATCAATGCCTAATGAGATGCCTCGGCGGTGTCATATTTTTTTAGGCTAAGCGCAAGTCAATGGTTTTAGACTTATGTCAAAAATTAATAAAACCAGCCAAAATGCCTTTTGCCTGGCTATTAGCATTTTGGAAACAAAAGCCATGATAAACTTGTAAAGTATATGGAGTAACTTTTTTATGATGCGGGTGCAATTCCCGCCATCTCCACCACGCTTAGCGTGGTAATTGAGACGCTCAGCGTCTCACCATTCTGCTAAAGAATGCTCCACCGAGCGAAATTATCAATCTGTTAAATACAAAATTAGGATTAACTCTAATGGTGATTAAAATGCTAAGTAAAAAACTTTCTATTAATATACAATAACCTAAAATAACAGCTATTTACTTTAATATATTAAATTATGATATAATAACAATAAGATAAATTAGTTTAAAAAATGTTTTTTGTTTATATATTATTTAGTCTAAAAGATAATAAATTATACATTGGATTCACTAATAATTTAAAAAATAGAATACAAAAACATAGTAATGGTTATATTAAATCTACAAAAAATAGAAGGCCCTTAAAATTAATTTACCTTGAAACATATTTAATAGAAGATGATGCAAAACAAAGAGAATTATATTTAAAAGGTGGTAAAGGTCATAAAGAATTAAAAATTCAACTTTATTTAACCTTAAAAAAATATAAATACAAACATTTATAATTATTAACCTAAAAACATATTCAAAAATTTAGAATAAATCAGCAAATAAAATCTACGGAAGTCCGCCTAATAAGCGATTCTGGCGAACAAATGGGCGTAATTCCTACTGCTGAAGCTATAGAAAGTGCTAGAAAATCTGGTTTAGATCTAGTTGAAGTATCTCCCAAAGCCGTACCTCCAGTATGTAAAATAATGGATTACGGTCAATTTATATATTCACAATCAAAACAAACCCAAAGTGGAAAGACCAAAACAAAGCATGGTGAAATAAAAGGTGTTAGATTGACTTACAATATGGGCAAACATGATATTGAAGTAAGAATTAAGCAAGCAAACAAATTTCTAGCTAGCGGTTATAAAATCAAAACCGAGATTATTCTTAAAGGAAGGCAAAAAGCACATCCAGATAAAGTTAAAGAGATTTTATTAGAATTCCAAGAAATGCTCGGTGAAAATATAAAAATTGAACAACAAGTAAAGCGTGAGGGCAATAAATTCACTGCTCTTTATACGGCTAAAACTAAATAAAACAGCCAACCATAATTTGTCCCCTGCCCCATTGTCAAGGTGGGGTAAACGCAATATTGACAAACTAATCGATTTCAAATATAATACTACTATCTATTCTAAACTATAAGAATGGCTAGTAAAAATATAAATTTTGCTAATACAAAATTTTTTTTATTGACGATACAAGACAAATAAAATAAATACTATTTATTATCTGATAAGAAATATATGCCAAAACTCAAAACACACAAAACAACTAGCAAAAGAATCAAAGTAACTAGTGGAAAAAAATTAATACAAAGAACTGCTGGACAAGATCATTTCAATGCTAAAGAAACTGGTAAAGTAGGTCGAAATAAACGCAGTGATCATAGAGTTGCTAAAGCTAATGAAAAAAATATCAAAAAATTACTCAATTTATAATTGAATAATTTTTTGATACTTAATACTAAATACTTAATACTAAAATATGCCGAGAGTAAAACGTGGAACCACCCATACTAAAAAAAGAAAAAAACTACTCAAAACTACCAAAGGATATAAATGGGGCAGAAAATCCAAAGTAAGATTAGCCAAAACCGCAGCTACCAAAGCTGGAGCTTATGCTTTCAGGGATCGCCGAAATAAAAAAAGAACTACTAGAAGATTATGGCAAGTAAGGCTGAATGCCGCTGTTAGAGAAAGAGGCAGCACTTATTCCAAATTCATGGGATTATTGAAAAAAAGCAATGTGGAATTGAATAGAAAAATATTATCTGAGCTTGCTCTAAATGAACCAAAAATATTTGATAAAATCTTTGAACAAGTAATAAAGAAATAATACTCAAAAAAATCTCCGCTATTAAGCGGAGATTTTTTTATTTGCTTGTTTAATAATATCATGAGATTCCGAATTCCTCCAGAGGCGGACAGGCAAGTCCAGAATGACAGTAAAAACAGAACAGAGATAAACTAATACCTAAAAACTATAAACTAAAACCTGCGACTCACTGCCAAAGCCTAATCTTACTATCAATTTTACTACTGCTATACCCCAAATTTAATCCTCTAAGTATTGGTTGGACTGGTTTTTTATCATTAACTTTTTTCCAACCATAATAATTATTCTTTTGTTTATTTGCTGTTTGATCCATCCCCGTAGAAGAATTTTGAATATTCACTTATAAACATTCAAAAATTTTTAATTAATAAGTTAGTCTTTTAATTTATATAAATATTCTTTAAGTCTTCGTTTTAATAATCTTCGACCTTGGGTTGTTTTTAAGTAATGTTCTCTGCGTTTTGCATCATCTTTATCTAAACAAGCTTCATAATATATTAATTTCCAAGGTAAATAAAGCTTTGTTGATTTGTTTAATCCTTGATTATGTTCTTTTATTCTACGCTTAAGATCTTTTGTATAACCCACATAAAAATTATTATTATTTATGCTTTGTAATATATAAACATAGAACATAATCATTTTCAAAATTTCTCTACGGGGTTAAATATTAAACAAAAAAAAGCGACTATTTAGTCACTTTTACTTTAATAGCATGAACCCGATTGTTTGCTTTGACTTTGATTTTCATAATTTTATTTTTATTTTTCTAATAGCCTGAGCTATTATATACTCATTATACCGTATTTTTTGCCTTTTGTCAATAGAAATGTTATACTTATGTTATAAATTATTTAAAATTTTAAAATAATGAAAACCTATCCCGCAAGATGCGGGACCGCTACACTGTTTAAACAGTAAGAATAATGTAGCCTGCCTGCCGGCAGGCAGGCGGAAGGCTTCCCGCCTGCCATCACCTGACGGCTCCAGACTACCCGCCCGCCACAACTGTCGTCTGGCATGTCGGGCGTGGTGGCGGGCAGGTAGCATTCCATTTAACAATGATTAAATAATATTATGAATAAAAAAATCGTCTTAACTTTTTTATCAATTATTTTTCTAGCAACCACTTTCTCAATAATAGTACCAGCGTTCAATGATGTAGCTAATGAAGCTAGTGCGCAAACTAATGTTAAGCTTGATAATCCTTTAGGTGAAACTAATCCAGCTGTAATTACTCAAAAAGTAATTACAGCAATTTTGGGATTAACTGGCGTGCTTGCCCTCTTGGCTTTTATTGCCGGCGGTTTGATGTGGATGACTTCTGGCGGTAGTCCGGAAAAAGTAAAAAAAGGACGCGATATTCTGGTTTGGGCAGTGCTTGGCTTAGCTATTATATTCTCTAGTTATACTATACTTAAATATGTCTTTGACGCTCTTGGCTGATATTAGCAAAATTAATCTTATTTCTCATTAGTTATAACTGGCTAGGAGCTACATAAGTCCGACTTCTGGATTCTAGAAGTCGGACTTATGTTAAAACTTTTTCTACAAGTTTAAAACGATTGACAAAATCATTTTTTTATACTATGATACATTGTTATAGTATGCTTTATTTTTACTATAACTTGTACTTGAAAAAATCAAATATAATATAAATTAACACGAAGGAGAATTGATATGAATGCGTATTTTTTTGTATTCTTTGTTTTTCTGATTTTAACCATTGGCTTAATCTTTTATATAAGTCTTATAATGGAATCTGAAATCAGGAACTTGGCTAAGGCTGTTAAAAATGCCCGAGATGCATTTGATAAACAGAAAAGCGTCTTAGCTAAAATCCGAAAGGAAATTACAACTGGAAGAAAGAGTGAGCAGAACGGTGAAGTCGCTTTTGCTGATGTAGAGCAGAAGGTAGACGATCTAGAAGAAGCTCTAAAAAAACAACGTGATAGGGGCGATAAACCACAAGTTTATCTAATGATGATTGCCTCATTTACCGGCGCACTCACAATATACTTCCTACTGCTCGGACTTGCTTCTCTTATTCACGATATCGCTACCTGGATAGTCTTTGTTCTTTCGCTTGGTGGCGGAGCTTACTATATCACAGATGTTATCATTGACTATTTAAGCTGGAAAAAAGGCGAACCAATTAAGAATCCTGATATTGATATTATTGAACCTGATGAAACTGGTATTAAACTCTTCATGGGTAAACCCTACCGCATAGTTTCTTCCGGCCCAAGGTACGCGCCATGGTTTTTTGTAAAAATAATACATGTTCCACAAACTGTATTTCTTTACAAAATAAGAGAAGATAAAGTGATGACGGCTGGTAAGGAATCCACGACTTGGTCTGTGAATTTTACAATCCGCTTTAGGCTAACAAGGGATATCTGGAATCTAGTCAGAAATTTAGGTACTGATATTAATAAAATCCTAGATCAGCTGATGGGACATTTTGATACTAATGGCAATCGAACCAGTCGCGGTATTATCGGTGATGAGTTAGCTGCCATCTCTCGTGCTTGGATTGGAAATGTAAAAAATGTTCCTGATATTGATTCAGGATTAATGGCACAGGAACAAATTTCTGTAATTATTGACAGGGACTTAGAGCTTGCCCTAAGGACTTATGGGTTAAGCTTTGACTATCCTGATGTAACAGATTTTGACCCAAGTGAAGAAATCAGGACAGCTAGGGAAAGTAGAACTACAGCTCTTATCAACGTGGATGAGGCTAAACACAAAGCCAGCGCTGAAAAAGAAAAAGGGAAAGGCGACAGGGCCTACCAAATGGCTATTGCTGAAGCTGATGCTTATAAAGCGGAGAAAATCATCAAAGCCAAAATTGAAGCCTTGGGTGGATTCAAAAAAGATGCCCAATGGGCTGCTCAATTACTCACCTTGCTAGTGGTTGGTGAAGATGGACTTGATAAACTCAAAGATCTTGGCAACATCAACCTTTATGGTCTCGAAGGAATCGGGGGAATCATTAAACAAATTACTTCAGCTTTTGGTAATAATAAAAATGATACTGATAAAGTAGCCAAACTACTTGGTAATTTAACTAAAGATGATATTGACAAGGTTGTTAAAGGAATTGAAATGTTAACTGGAAAAAAGGAGGTCAAATAATGGACTATAAACATATCTTTCTTGTTTTAGTGATATTGATTGCTATCACGGCTCCGGTAGTTGTACGTTTCACTCGCAACCGTCGTACTGATGATTCTACCGATAGTCCTGCCGATGATCCCACTGAAAGAACTACCCGAGATTATAAAATACTAAGGGGTTGGATTGTATTCCTGGCTATAATAGTAATATTTATTGCTATGGTGATGATCTACTTAAACTTAGTGACAATCATGGAAAGCTTAGTATATTTCAGCGCTTTTGTCCTGTTTGTAATACTGAGCTTGCTAATAGCTTCACGTGCCTGCCCTCAAGATGATCTCTGGATTGGACTGACTGTCAGCCGGTATGTTATTCTTTCTATAATTTATTGGCTGATTGTACATGTTGCTTTTATCTCGGTCTGGCCAGACTATGCTGAAAAATTTTGGCTGGAATATAGATGGGCTATCGTAACTGCCGAAAGTATTCTAATAATAATTTATATCAGCCTTTTCATCAACGGTATCTGGAAATTCTCTTTAAAAATTGCCAATGAGGAAAAAGGCAGAATCTATGCCAAGCACTACATTTACGAAGCTGCCAAGATTATTTATCTAACATTGCTTATTATAATTCTTTTATCACTGTCATATCGTATTTATAGCGGTGATTATAAAGATGATGACTTACCGAATTTAATGAAAAAATTGTCATTCAGCAATGTTGTCAACACTATAAATAATTCGGATATGGTTTTGCAAACAACTCCTGTCCGACAATTATTAATCAATAAGTCTGCTGCTCCTAAAAAACAGGTAATCCAGAATCCACCAAAAATTGTAAATCCTGGTTATACTACTCAGAAAACACATGGTTATCAATATACATTAGATAATCAGGGTAATACTATCTGGCCAATCATTAAGAGAAATATTCCAATAAATACGGAATTATCTTTTACAAACTATAACAAAAACCGGATGCAAGCAATAGCAAATAATAAAATTGTTGATCTGGTTGAGGTCATATTAAACGGGAAAAAAATGTATATTCCCCTCTCCCGTGTTAATTTGGGAAAACTCTAACAAAGAGCTTTCCCACAACCAATCGTCAGGGACTATATGTTTCTGACGATTTTTCTTTTCTAAAAAATCTTAGATTCTAACCGCAAATGCATATTCTAAATTTAATAAATAATACGTTTTAAACCAGATTCGTCCCCCTGCCTGCCCGCCGTATTGGAGGGACAAGGGGGAATTCCTGCCTGCCGGCAGGCAGGAAAGGGGGTTTTGGAAATTGTTTAATATTATTTAACCCCCTAAATCCCCCTTAACAGGGGGACTTACCTAATTCAATATTTTACTAATATTAATAAATAATTGCGCATATAATTATTATGCACTTAGTGTAGAATTTAAGTTAGTAGGTAGTATTTAGAATAAAATTAAAAAAATTACTACTACATACTATATACAATATACTATATACTAATCAAGTCTTGACAAAATCCTTATTTAGGTGTATACTGTTTTATTAACAATAAAATATATCTTTGAGGAGAGATAATAAAGACATCAAGAATAAAATAAATTATGTCTGTCTCCTCATGCCTGAAGACAGGGTTTTGCAATGTCTACCCTTCACATAATTTCGTGTTCATAAAAAAGAATCTTCTAACCTATCCTTCAATCTGTAAATACCTTGACCATATTTCTTTAAAGATTTTTCTCTTTTTCTAGCATCTTTTTCAGACCTAAATGCTTCATAATATACTAATTTATAAGGAATATAAGGACTGGTAGACTTGTTTTCTCCCTTATTATGTTGTATTAATCTAAGCCTAAGATTAGAAGAAAAACCATAATATAACTTCTTAAACCACTGTCGACTAGAAGTCGACAGACTTAACTGGTTAAAGATTGAAATCTTTAAGGTTCTTCAACTCTGAATGAATCTTCAGCTTCCTTGCCTTCAAAATGGTGTTCTATGTATTCTTGAATCATCTTAGTGGTAA
>DAOUWZ010000054.1 GCA_030666865.1 bacterium
ATCACCATGCTAAGCATTTAGCGCTTATCTCAGCTGTGGTTTTTTTATTTGTTTTAAATTTTTCATTATTTAATTATGCTTCAGCATCAAATGGCAGTCCAATTGATAAAGAAGTAAATCGTTCTTTGCAAAACGTACAGACAACTTATCAGCAATCATCAGATTATATGTATGATTATAGTGTTGTCTGGGGTGAACTGATTATCGGTTGGGAAGATTTTGTAGTTGATACATATTATATAATGAATGAGTGAATAATTTATTGATAAGTGATAATCCTGGGAGTACATAACTTCCAGGATTTTTGTTATAATTATATTAGGACAAAATACTAAATTATAGCACTCCGTTTGTGTAGTTTGGCTATTTGCATATAATTAAGATTAATAAATAAAATGTGGATTTGGATTGTATTAATTGGATATTTTTTAAATACTATCGCAACCTTAATTTCTAAATGGTTATTAATTAAAGATATCCCACATCCGGCTGTTTTTACTTTTTATATCGGAGTTTTGAATATGGTGGCCTTGGTGTTAATTCCGTTTGGATTTTATTTTCCAGGGTATTTCGAAGTAATGATTGCCTTGACCAGTGGAATAACATTTGGTTTGGGATTATTTTTGATGAGTAAGGCAATGAATTTTGATCAAGTTTCACAAGTAGCGCCCATGGTTGGGGGACTGCAGCCTATTTTTGTATTGGGGTTTGTTTGGTGGTTTTTGCCAGAGACTTTAGTATGGAAACAATATATTGGCATTGGTTTATTGGTACTTGGATCAATTATGATTGCCCTTGAAATTGGTAAAAAAAGATTATTTCGGAAAAGAAAAGTTTTTACTGCCAGCTGGCCATATATATTGTCGTCAAGTTTATTTTTTGGATTATCATTCGCGCTTTTGAAATTAGTTTACATACAACAAGATTTTATTTCTGGTTTTATTTGGACTAGAATCGGAGTCTTTTTATTTGTTTTAGTATTATTAGTTTTACCTGGTAATTGGAGAAAGATTAAAAAAAGTTTTTATAAGTCTCCGCCAAAATCAAAGGGTTGGTTTTTATTTGGCCAATTAGCTGGTGCAATAAGTTTTTTGATGATTGCTTATGCAATTTCAATTGGACCAGTTACAATAATAAATGCTATGCAAGGAATTCAGTATGCCTTTTTATTTATTTTTATAATACTGCTAATGAAGAAATACCCGCATTTACTTGATGAGCCGATGACAAAGTTAGTAATAGCTCAAAAAACTATAGCTACTATAATAATAATTATTGGTTTATCATTATTGGTATAAACATGCTTGAACACACTTTATTTATTTTTATATTTTGTTTAATCCTCGTTTTTTTGGAAGTGCAAATTGAAGGCGGGGAAGGTCGGGCAAAAAATTTACCAACATGGCGTTCTTTAGACGGCAAGTGGTATAGTAAAATTTTTAAAAAAATCATAGGTGAAAAGGATTTTACCGGCTATCATTTTGGAATGTTTTGTTTAGTTTTATTTGTATTTCATGGTTTTTATTTCTGGTTTGGTGATTGGTCATTTAGACTTGAATTGCGGGTATTATC
>DAOUWZ010000023.1 GCA_030666865.1 bacterium
AAAATTGCACTAATAATGTTTTGTTATGTAATTTATAGATATGTTCGTCATTCTCTTTTTCCATGTTTTAATTATATATCACATACATCTGTTGCGCCACGTACCCCGCAGCAAGCTGACGGGGAATTCTTTTGATTAAAAGTACTGTCAATATTCCGAAAAAAAATGTAGCTAGCAATGAGAATGAAAACCAAGTAAAATCCATGTATTATTTTTGTTTTATTATATAAAAATTATATCATATTTTACTAAAATTTAATAAAAAAAGACAAAATAAAACTTTATCTTTTTTTGAATCACTAGTCAGTCGTGACTGACTAGTGGAATATCTATCTAAAATAAATTATTTCTTCTTTTTCGCTGATGATTTTTTTACAGAACTTTTTTTAGTAATTTTTTTATTAACAACTTTTTTTGCAACCACCTTTTTAGTCTTTTTAGCTGGTTTAACCTCCTTGAGATTAACTGATTCTAATAATTTAAAAATTTTATCTAATTTTTCATTTAACTCTTTGAATTGGCTGTCATTATTGCTGCCACCGCCACCACTTTTTCGCGGATTGGCTTTAGCAAAACAATCACTGCAATAAACAGGTTTATCGCCCCTAGGTTCAAAAGGAATCTCACAAGCATCACCACAAGTTTCGCAAATAGCCTGATACATTTTCCGCTCGCCAAAACTTCTATTCCCTCTATCTCTGCGCTCTGGTCTTCCACTAGAACCTTTATTTGCCTGAAAACAATCACTACAATAAACAGGTTTATTACCTGTTGGTTTAAAAGGGACTTCACATTCCTGATGACATTTATCACAGGTTGTCTTAAACATCTCTGAAGGGCCTGAATTACGCCTACCTGACCCTTTATTACCGCCATTTCTACCATATCCTTTATTTTTATTATAATTTCCCATAAATTTATTTAATCAATTTATTTAAAACCTGCTTTTAGTCTATGCTTTTATAACATAAATAGCAATAGAAATGAAAATAAAAAAATTGGGTAGCACTGTATCTGAGCTGGCACAAGATACGGTGACATTCGGTTATTTTGTTATTTCTTCCGAAATAACTCACACCTTACTTCTACCTGTTCAAATCCCCCATTTACCAACAATAACTATGAAAATTGAATCACCCAAAGATAATATAATTTTCATGGCTCCGTATTCTGAACGAAATCCGCCTGCCCGCCTCTGGAGGGAACTTTTTTAATACTTAAAAAAATAATTATCTAATATTAGCCAATGTTAATAAGATTTTTAAACTTATCCGTTAAATTACTTGACTATTATACATTAATCTACTATAATCTAATATAGTAAGTATATGAGATTGCCTAATTATCATCTAAATGAATACATGAACAAATTTAATCAAAGAATTAAAAATTTACCAGAAAATATTTGGCTATTACTAAATCAAATTGACGAACTAAAAGGTCAATGGACTGGTGGTGCTCAATTAAACCCACAAGCGCTTGGCAGACTCAAACACTCTGTTCTGATTACCTCAACTGGAGCATCTACTCGTATTGAAGGCTCTAAACTATCAGATGATGAAGTTGAAAAATTAATGCGTGGATTATCCCTACAAAAACTAGTTGATCGTGATAAACAAGAAGTCCAAGGCTACTATGAACTATTAGATAATGTACTTACTTCTTGGCAATCTATTCCCTTTTCTGAAAGTACTATTAAACACTTTCATAAAGAATTATTAAAATATGGAACAAAAGATGAACGACATCGAGGTGAATATAAGAAAATAGAAAACCGAGTAGAAATGACTGATGCTGACGGCAAAGTTATTGAAGTTTTGTTTGACACTACCTCTGCATATCTGACACCTAAAAAAATAGAAGAATTAATAACTTGGACTAATGAAACTTTGGCTTTAAAAGAATTTCACCCTTTAATAATTATTAGTAACTTCATTGTTGAATTTTTAAAGATTCATCCATTTCAGGATGGCAATGGACGCCTAGCACGCATTTTAACTAATTTACTAATGCTTAAGCAAGGCTATACTTACGTGCCTTATGTCTCACACGAAAAACTTATTGAAGACAACAAAACTGATTATTATTTAGCGTTACGTCAAAGTCAAAAAACTTTCTTGTCCTCCGAAACTTCAGCGAAGGAGGGTGACACAGATAAAGAAAATATTTCAGATTGGATAAATTTTTTCTTAAATACATCTCTAGCTCAAGCCAAACAAGCCCTGGGTCTACTATCTGCTGAAAACATTGATAAACTACTGTCACCAAAACAACTTCTAGTATGGCATTATCTTGAATCAATGGATGAGGCAACGCCAGGTGAAATTTCTAAAGCAACAAAGGTAGCCCGGCCAACTGTATCCCAAGCCTTAGAAAGACTTTTAAAATTAAACAAAGTTGAGAGACTAGGCCAAGGACGAACAACCCGCTATAAAAAAATATAACTTACTAAAAACACAAATTATCTAATCACTTTCGCTATTAACTAATCCTATTACCTTCTGAGATAATATCTGACAATTACCATGACTCAAAAGTCCGAGATATGATTGAACTGTATCGGTGTTGAAATTTTTAATTTTAATAGTGCGAAACATCCGTTTTTTGGCAATCGTACGCAAAACACGATGATTAGGAAAATGCACCCAGCCCAAAAAATCTATGCCAGATGACAAAGTTTGTATAAAAACCTTATTAGGATGCAAATTAAGTGATAACTTGGTTTTTAAAAAATTACTTATTTCAGACAAAATATTCTCCAACCAGGTTTTATCCTGAGACAAAATCACAAAATCATCAGCATAACGGATATAGTATTTGGCCTTTAATTTATGTTTAACAAACTGATCAAATTTATTCATATAAACATTTACCAATAATTGCGAAGTTAAATTCCCCAAAGGCAAACCCTTGCCTGGCTTAGTAGAGTGAAAGCTGTAAATAATCTTTTCTAACAAACAGATAATATCTTTATCTGAAATATATTCTCTTAATATTTTTAATAGAATTTCTTGGTCAATTGAAGCAAAAAACTTCTTAATATCACATTTTAATACCCAAACTGTTTTAGTGTTATTGGCTGATACTTTGTAGCCAAAATCCCTAAATCTGTTCAAGGCCTTATGCGTGCCTTTATTCTTTCTACAAGAATAAGAATTATATATAAAAGTCTTATCAAAAAAGGGATAAAGCACTCTATAAATAGCGTGATGCAACAACCTATCCCTAATTTGGGCTTTATGGATATTTCTGGGTTTGGGATCTGATATGTTAAAAGCTTGATAATTGCTGTGCTGATAGGTAAAATTAATTAAGTCTTGGTGAAGCGATAAAATATTATCCATTAAATACAGCTGAAACTCTTGCACATCTTTCCTGTTTTTTTTACCTTTAATAAATTCCTGCCAAGCCAACAACAAATTTTCTATACTAATAATATATTCAAACTTATGTCGCAATTGAACTTTTCTCATACCACTAATTCTACCCCCCCCCCGCAGCTTTTACCAGTGCTGCAAAAGCTAAAAAGCGCATACCTTCTTTGGCATGAGTATCATAACAACATTTCCAAAACTCAACGCTACTCTTTGGGAGTGAAAATTGATAATTTATTTATTCAAACTGTAGAAGCAATAATTTCTGCGACTTTTTTGCCTAAAACAGAAAAACAACCTTATGTGAGATTGGCTATCAGAAAAACTGATACTATAAAAGTATTCCTGCTTATACTCTGGGAAAGTAAATCTTTGGATAATAAAAAATACATTGCCTTATCGGGAAAACTGGATGAAGTCGGTAAAATGCTGGGCGGTTGGAATGGTCAACTCATAAAACAAAACTCCCCTACCAAATAAAAAGTAAGGGAGAAATGAAGCTAGTTGCGAGAACAGCCGACGGATTGTTATCGTTGAAGTCGTTGTCAAGCCAGTTGTAGTTCCAGTTCCACTGACCCTCATTCCAATACAGATACAGAACATAACGGTTGTCGTTCAGGTTGCGTAATATGTATAACCTGCCGTCTTTACCACGACTCCTTGAGTACTCTCGGAGTTGTATCGTATTTGGCATCTTAAATGCCCTAGTAGACTATACCAAGTAGTATCATTTTTTAAGCTTTTATACCTCACACTATACCAAACCTTAGTCGGGTATATTCCGGAAATATAAAAACTAGTTTCGGTAGCAAACAACCGTAATCATTTGCATATTTACCTAAGACCATATTTATTTTACCATAAAAAATCCTGCGCATAAACTTCATACGCAGGATTAAAATTACTTCAAGATCTAAGAACTAAAATCTAAGGTCTAAAGACCTAAAATTATAAGTTCTAAGAACTATTTGCTACTTGCGAGAACAGCCGACGGATTGCTACCGCTGACGTCGCTGCCAAGCCAGTCGTAGCTCCAGTCCCACTGACCCTCACACCAACACAGACACAGAACAAACGGCCGTCGTTCAGGTTGCGTAAGGGCGTGCCAGTAAAACAAATATAAGTCGTATTTCCGTTGGTTTTTTCCTTCCAAGCTTCAGGAATTTTTGTCTTGTCGTTCCACAAAGCCATAAAAAATCGAGCATCCAAACGGATCACCTTGCGCTTTTTTTCACGCTTCAACTTTTCTTCACCAGTTATTTTGGCTTTAAGGCCGGTTTCCAAGCTAACCTTGGATAAATCAACCTCTGTCAAAGCCAGAGATTCTTCATCCTGATCCGGCTCTATTGACCAACCCTCGCCTAAAAACTTAACTGGATCAAATGGAACAGCCTGGACAATCTCCTTAGGCCAGGGATTTTCCTTGCGCAAAAAACGCTTCAGTGCACTGGTCCACATCATAGTATTCGGACCCAACAACTTTTCCAGAAGGTCAAAAACTATCCCTAATAAATCATCGGATAACTTCACGAGCTTCTGCACGACTTGACCGAGCATGTCTTTCTTCATGGTCAGTCCTCCTAATTTAATTGAAATTTAGTTATTTAAAAGTACTTTATATTAGCTAAATTTAGCTAATGTAATATTATATCATAATTAAATAGCTACGTCAAGCATAAAAAGCGTGACATTGATTTATTATGGTATCACACTAAAATTATTAAAGATAAACCTTTTTATCTTTTAATATTAAATGGCTTTAAAGGTTTTTTTAGTACTGTTCTTTTTTTTGAGTGTGCATTCTTTCAAAAAAATTTTACATATTTTCCTTTTATATATCCATTACAATAATATGAAAAAATACGCCAAATATATATTAACAAATGGAAACATTACGGAGAAACGAGAATTATTATCATGCTTAAGAAGTAAATTAACACTAGCTGATCGTAAACTAGAAATAAACTCATAAAATACAAAAACATGGATCAATTCCATGTTTTTGTATTCAATATCTTATCTCGGTCTAGTACTATATGGCTTACAAATAATGAAGCCTCCCGGTCGGACGACCTGCCTGCCGGCAGACAGGTAAAAAATGTTGATGGCTCGGGGACAGGGATTTGAACCCCGATTCTCAGGACCAGAACCTGATGTCCTACCATTAGACGATCCCCGAATAATACTTAAGTAATAAAGAATATTTAATTCTTGACCTTTCATTTACTAATCTACTCGCCCGAGATGCCAGACGGCAGTCGTGGCGGGCGGGCCATTAGACCTGCCTGCCTGCCGGCAGGCGATCCCCGAACGATTAATATATTTTAAACTTTTTATAACCCCTTATCAGAGGGATAAAAATACAAATACTCGTGAATTAGCTTTAGCTAATTCCCTATTCTTCAATAACACCACTCTCAACTACTCTACCGCCAAAGGCATTAATAATATCATCAACATAATTATCAGACAAATTTTCTGGCTTAGGAATTTCTTTTTTATTTTTTTCTGTTTTCTTATTATTAATTTTATCTAAATTTACTTCAACTTTTATATCTACATCTAAAGAAAATTTTTCTTTAAATAATTTAACCAACAATTCATAATTTTTTTGTTTTTCAATTTGATCTTTATGAAAATTATGACTGACCACAATCTCCAAATTATTATTTTCTAGACTTATCAAACTTTCTTTTAAAATTCCAGCTAATGAAAAATTTGATCTGTTAATCGCATTAATAATTAAATTGATGTTAAATTTTTTTTCATTACCATTAAATTCAGATGCTAGCTTAGCATCTGCCTCAGGAGTTGTTTCTTTTATATTATCATCTCCTCCCCCAGTATCATCAATAATTGAACCTGAATTATTTTTATTATCATCGTTCTTATCATTATTTTGATCACTATCTTTATTTTCATTGATATTGGATATTTCTATAATAGCTAATTCTAAAGCTAATTGTTGTAATTGATAATGAGAAATGTCTTTTTTTCTTTCCAATAAAATTTTTATGACTCTAGTCAAAAATTCAATTTTAATCAATTCAAGCTGCTTAACTATTTCCTTGTGTTTTTCTTTTGAAATCAATTCATTCAACTGATCTAATTGCTTATCTACTTTGATCAATAATAATTTTCTAACGAATTCTATAAATTCATCCATAAAAAAATGCACATCCACACCATCATTTATCAATTTATTTATTAAAGAAACCGAATCTTTAACTTGATTGGTAACTATAAAATTCCACAATTGCAATATCAAATCTATATTTGACCTAGGTAGCATCAAAGAAGCTTGCTCCCAAGTAATATTCTCGTCACCTAAAGCAATGATTTGTCCGAACAGACTTTGGGCATCCCGCAAACAACCTTCTGATATTTGGGCAATGGTTTGTAAAATTTTTTCATCTATTTTCAATTTTTCTGCATTAGCTATTCCTTGCAAATTATCAATTATATTTTGAATTGATAATTTTTTGAAATCATATCTTTGACATCTAGAGATTATAGTTTCTGGAATTTTATGCAAAACCGTGGTGCAAAGAACAAATATTGCATATTCAGGCGGCTCTTCCAATGTTTTTAATAAGGCGTTGAAAGATACATCTGTTAACATATGAACTTCATCTATTATAAATACCTTGTATTTAGCGATATTCGGCGGATATTTGACATACTCTTTAAACTCTTTTATTTCATCAATTTTTCTTCTGGAAGCTGCATCAAGTTCTATCATATCCAAAAAATTGCCTTTACCAATACTAAGACAAATATCGCATTTATTGCATGGTTCACCCTTTATTGGATCTAAACAATTTACCGCTTTGGCAAATATTCTCGCTGTTGTTGTCTTACCCACTCCCCTGGGGCCAGTAAATAAATAAGCATGTGAAATTTTATTTGTTTCTACTGCTTTTTGTAAAGTTATTTTAACATGATTCTGATCTACAATTTCAGAAAATGTATTTGGTCTATATTTTCGGTATAATGTTGATGACATTTATTTTTTTTCTTATTAACTAGGTAGAGCGAGTAATCCCGTCAGTCTTGTCGACTAGACGGACGGCGGCGGAATTGAGCCGAAGAGCTAACACAGAATAATAGGGACCTCTATTTGATTTTAAAGCAAAAGAAAGAGTATGTAAACCCTTTCTTTAGAGGAATAAATCTGAGCCCAAAAACTCACTTCAAAGTCGAAAACTGGTAAGTAGCTTGCCTACGTATCACTGGCAAGAATGGGAATAAAATCAAATCTCCAAATCATCAATTTCTTCATCATTTTTTTTGAAATCATTATGTTCGGGAATTATTTTACTTGGAATTTTTTTTATTACATTCTCGACTGCTGCCCATTTTGATATTCCGTCTTCTGGAATCAACATGATAACTTCATCACCGGTTTCACCTTTGAAATATGTTACTGGAGCTGTCAAAAGCCTATACTCATTACTACCTATCTTGCCGGTGTATTGCTTAGTTTCTTTATTAAAATTTAATACCCCAATTACTCTAGTTCTTTCTACCGGGTTTATCTGCTTGAATTGGAAAGAACCAGCTTGATTGATGCTAAGTTTCATTAAATCACCCTCTACCAACTTAGATTTAGATGCATAGTTTGGTGGAACAATATATTGTTTGCCATCTGGACCAATCATTTTTTCACCATCAAATACACCTTCAATAATTCTCTCCTCTCCTACAACCTCCTCTTTGCCAGTTTCTCTGGCTTGTTTGGCTATATCAATATTTTTTACATCAACTATTTCTCCCTTCAAAATATTTTTTATAGCATCCAGCTGACTAGTAATATTTTCAACCAATAAATTTATTTTGACTATTTCTTCTTCCTCCATAAATTTTTATTTTAATATTTATGTTTTATTATTTTTATTTGCTTGTAATGCCATTTTTGTCCTTTCTCTTATTTCCTGTTCAATAATTTCTCTAGGTTTTCCATATTTCAAGCGAGATAATTCAATAACAGCTTTTTGCATAGCTACACTTCCTTCAGGATCCTTTGGAATTTTAATATTAAATGCAGGTGGATTTGCATTATCTATCAATAATTTGATATAAGCGGTATATTTTGGAATATTGATTACATCATATTCATTGAATACTGGCGCAAACTGTTTAGCTAATAATTCCGCATCATCAACACCAATTCGATATGAAACAGTAGTGCCAACATTCCCAAAAACCGCATCTCTGATTGAAGTATCGTTATTTTTAATTAACTGGCCAATATACTGATGAGCAATAGTTAGGCATAATCGGTATTTTCTAGCTTCTGATAAAATTATCGCTATACTATCAGTAGTAAAATTTTGAAATTCGTCTATATATAAATAAAAATCTTTTCGATCTTCTTCAGGTATGTCTACCCGGGAGAGCGAAGCTAATAATATTTTACCCACAATTATCATGCCCAATAAGCTACTATTCATCTCGCCAAGCTTTCCTTTGGTAAGATTAACTAACAATATTTTCTTTTTATCCATTATTTCCCTAAAATCAATACTACTTTTCTGCTGAGCAATAATCGGTCTCATAATATCATTGGCAATGAATGGCGTTAATTTACTGGTAATATAAGGTACCATATTGGCTAACGCCGCCTCTCCGCCAGCTTTTTGCGCTTCTTTTTCCCAAAAATCTTTCACGCTCATATTTTTGCACTTACTAAGCTTCAATTTTCTAAAATCCTCGTCAGCTAATACCCTAGAAATTTCCATCAAAGTCATGCCTGATTCAGGATGTTCCATAATCAGCAATAAGGCATTTCTCATATATTGCTCAAACATCGGACCGCCAGTTGCTTTCAAATCATAAAGTTTATCAAATATTGATAACAACTCATTAACAACAAAGGTTTTTTGTTCTGGAGTATCAAATTCAAGCATATTCAAACCAATTGGTCTTTCTGTATCCGCTGGATTGAAATAAATCACATCATCAGCCCGTTCTTTTGGAATATTTTTCAGCATATCAAGCGCAAAATCACCGTGAGGATCAATCACACAACAACCCTCGCCATTTTTAATATCCTGAATCATCATATTCTTCATAATAGTGGACTTACCAGTTCCAGTTTGACCGATAATATATACATGACGCCTACGATCACTTCTTTTTATTTTAATATCTATATTTTCACCGCGATACTCGCTAATTCCAAGCAATAAACCTTCTTTTGTTAAATTATTAGGCGGTACAGCTCTTCTAGCTGATAACCAATCAATATTCGGAGTCTCAATATATTTATGAGGAAAATGAAAAATAGAGGCTAACTCTTCAGTATTTAAAATCATTTTTCTTTTTTCACTAAAATTTCTATAAATAAAATCGCTTACTACTTTATTGTTCGGCGACATTATCAACGGTTTTAAAGAATTTCCATATTCATAAATATTGTATTGAGCAAATGAATTGTTGATATCCGTTAAATATTTTTTAGTACTTTCCATATTGTCAGTAGCAACTATCACCCGAATATTTACATCCAAGCCAGCTCTGGAAATTTTTTCCTCTATTGATTCAACCATCTTCTGTTCAAGCGGTGATAACTGATGTTTATTATCCTGTGTGCTGGGATCATTAGGATCTTTTTTTGCCCAAGCATTAAAAACAACATCAAACCCTTTGGTAACAAATTTTCCCAAACCAATTTTATTGATTTTTTCTGGGCTTTCGCCTTTTTCTAGTCTGGCTACTATATCTCTACCCATTGATCGCCATTGTTTATTAGCCGACCTCACAACTACTTGTATTACCGCTCCTTCATTTTCAGATAATTTTGATAAAGAATTGGTAATAGCATTCAATGGATCAGTTTCAATATTTTTATATGTTTTGATTGGGAAAGCATGTCTTCTGGTAAAAACTAAATAACTCCCCAGCACACTGCTGTTGGATTTAAAAATATTGTAATCTTTCACTTCATCAATTTGCGCATCTGGATATTGCGCATGGATTTGTTGCACTAAAAACCGTTCCAAATTATTTGGCACAGCTACATAAAATGATATCAAATTATTTTTTGCCACTATTTCAAATGAAATATGATCACCCCGACCTTTCATTTGGCTTTTTACTCCTTTTTCAGCTTTCATGCCGCCAAGTGAAGTAAAAAAACTTTCACCCATACCAATAATTTCTTGGATCTTTTGCAAATCATTTCCACTGGTTGAATCATCTTTTAATCCCTCATTTTTAGGCAGACTTATTTTATAAATTTTTTTATCAAACGAGGAATTATATTTATTCTTAAATCTTAAATAATATCTGATAAAAAAAATAGCCAAAACTAACAGCAAAATTATTAGTAAAGAATAAACTAATAATGGTCCCAAAAATATAACTGCTTGATCAGATTGACCTGGCTGTAATACTGGTTGCAAAGCTATTTGTAACATATATTTATTTTGAATTTTTTGTTTTGTTTTCTGATAATAGCTTGTCAGTTTTGATTTTAGCTTCTTGTTCTAAAAAAAATTTATTAACCCCGGGAATAATCTTTAACCAATCCCGGATTAATTCCAGAACTTCTTTTACTTTTATTTTCACATTTTTTAACAATAAACTTATCTGCACAGCAGTCTCTTCTCCCCTTTTTTTAAATTCTACCTGCTTTTCTGATGGTAAATTTTTATAAATATCTTCTAAATCTTCTGCTAAAATATTCTCAATTTTTTTAACTTCTGGATCACTAACAATGTCTACTGAATCACTATCCCTAGAATCATCCGTTTTTATTTGGGAAATTGGTTCAGATCTTTGTTCTTCTTTTTCAAGCTTCTGTCCACCTCCTTCAAATTCTAGCTGCCCTTCCAACTGTTCTGCCTGCTTGATTTTTTCAGGAATAGAAATTTCACCAGTTTCACCTGGTTTGGCAATAATTTCTTTTAAATTTTCTTGATTTTTATCTTTATCCATATAAATTAAACATATATATTATACCATAAAAATAATAAATAGATAAACTAAATTTTATATGATATAATTTAGTTATAATAATTAAGATTCAATGGCAAATATGTCTAATGATAAAAGTGAGATACAAAATATAGAATTTAACAACAATTTCTGGGTTAATATTTTAAATCCTAAAGATAAAGAAATCGCATTTTTGAAAGAAAAATATAATTTTCATCCGTTAGATTTACAAGATGCTTTTATAAGCAAAAAATCGCAACGACCGCAGATATCTCTTCGCAAAGATTATATTTTCCTAATTTTTATATTCCCAGTATATGACGATAAAAGCAGAGAAATATTACCGGCTGAAATAGATTTTTTTATTACCAAAGATACCATAATAACCCTGCATGATAACAAACTAACTGGTATAGAAGAACTATTTAATAAATGTTTAGAATCTGAATATTATCGTGATTTGTATATGTCAAAAAATCCAGAATTTTTATTAAGTGAAATATTGGACAAACTTTTTGAAAACTGTTTTCCAATGCTTGATCATATTGCCGAAGACAATGAAAGTATTGAAGATAACATTTTTAAAGGACAAGAAAAAGCTATGGTCAAAGAAATTCTAATTATCAAAAGAAATATTGTGGATTTCAGAACGATTATGCAATCTCATCGTAGTATTATAAGAAAAATAATGGATACTAATCTACCATTTTTTTCAGCTAAAAATGACAAAACATATTATGAGAAATTACTAATGCAATCAAAAGATATTTGGGAATTATTAGAAGGACATAAAGAATCTATTGATGCTTTGCATGAAACCAATGAATCAGCTATTTCATTCAGACTGAATGATGTAATGAAAACATTAACAGTCATTTCAGTTATATTCCTTCCTTTAACTTTGGTAGCAAGTATTTTTGGTATGAATAATCAATTTATGCCGTTAATCAATAATATAAGTGGTTTTTGGATTATTATTGTCATAATGGGAATAATGACCTTATCTATGTTATTGTTTTTCAAACTTAAAAAATGGTTATAATAAATTAATGAAAATTGTTTTATACAATACTCTAACTAGACAAAAAGAAGAATTCAAATCAATAGAAAAGAATCAAGTGGGCTTGTATACTTGCGGTCCTACTGTTTATAATTATGCTCATATTGGTAATCTGCGTACTTATGTTTTTGAGGATGTTCTACGAAAAACTTTAGAATTTAATGGATATAAAGTAAATCATGTTGAAAATATTACAGATGTTGGACATTTAACAGATGATGCTGATCTAGGTGAAGATAAGATAGAAATAGCTGCTAAAAAAGAAAAAAAAGATGCTTGGGAATTATCAAAATTTTACACCCAAGCGTTTCGTAGGGATATGAAATCGCTTAATATCCAAGAACCGCATACTTGGTGCAGGGCTACTGATCACATTGCCGAACAAATAGCAACGATAAAAAAAATTGAAACTAATGGTTATACTTATCAAACATCGGATGGAATTTATTTTGATACTTCAAAAATGCCAGATTATGGCAAATTTGCCAACCTTGATATTAAAAATTTACGAGCTGGAGCTAGGGTTGATATGGGTGAAAAAAAGAATCCCACTGATTTTGCTTTGTGGAAATTTTCTGGTGAAAAAAAAAGGCAAATGGAGTGGGACTCACCATGGGGTACTGGATTCCCGGGTTGGCATATTGAATGTTCTAGTATGTCAACCAAATATTTAGGCATTCCGTTTGATATTCATTGTGGCGGTATAGACCATATCTCAGTTCATCATACCAATGAAATTGCTCAAATTTGGGCAGCAGATAAAAAGCCAATGGCTCGCTTTTGGATTCATGGAGAATTTTTAGTTATTGATAAAAATAGAATGGGTAAAAGTGAAGGTAATTTTATTACCCTGCAAACACTGATAGATAAGGGTTATAATCCTTTAGCTTATCGTTATTTAATTTTAAATACTCATTATCGGCAAAAATTAAATTTTACCTGGGAAGCTTTAGATGCAGCCCAAAATGCTTTGGAAAAATTATATCAATCTCTAATAGATTTAGATTCTCCGGCAACAGTCAGTGATAATTACTATAATGATTTTTTGGATGTTATTAATGATGACCTCAATACTCCCAAAGCTCTTGCTCTAATGTGGGACTTATTAAAATCAGAATGCCCTTTAGAAATGAAAACTAAAACTTTATTTAAATTTGATGAAATATTAGGCTTAAATTTAGAAAAAGAATATCAATTAACTAAATCAAAATTAGACAATATACCGGATAAAATTAAAAATTTACTAACAACTAGAGCCACCGCTAGAAATCAAAAAAACTGGGGTTTATCTGATAAACTACGCGATCAAATAGATCAAGCAGGTTATTTGGTTGAAGACACTGCTGATGGTCAAAAATTATCTATCAAATAATTTTACTAAGTTTAAAAATGAGGCCGCTTTGCAGCCTCATTTGATTTAATCTATATATTATATATATTCAATCATGGTATTAATCCTTGAATTAATACCATGATTCTATTTTTTAATAATTCCAACGTTCTTTTTCTCCTCCATCAACTTCAGAAGTATAATACAATTTAGCTATCTGGCCGTCTGACCAATAACGATATGAATATCCTTCTTCAAAAAGCGGATCCTGAGGCATTTCCTGTATATAAGTTATTTCCAATTCTCTTGTTAATATTTGCCAACTAATCTTTTTATTATCACTGATATAAATTGGATAATATCCCTTATCATCATAATAAAATGCTAAAGCAGTACTTATTTGATGGGTATCAGCTGATCTTCTTACATCTCTGGCTTCTGGTATAATTTGTTCTAGGTTATCAGCTGAAAATGCTGTTAAACCGCCAATAATTGCTAATATCACTGGGATTTCTATAAGTATATTACCAGTTTTGTTATTTTTTAAATTTTTTAAAAATTGTTTAATTTTTTTCATAAATTATATTAATCATTAATAAAAAACATTAATATAATTTAAACCACTGTCGACTAGAAGTCGACAGACTTAACTGGTTAAAGATTGAAATCTTTAAGGTTCTTCAACTCTGAATGAATCTTCAGCTTCCTTGCCTTCAAAATGGTGTTCTATGTATTCTTGAATCATCTTAGTGG
>DAOUWZ010000024.1 GCA_030666865.1 bacterium
CCGTCATGCTTGGTTTCCACTTCTCTAGTGATAATTCCCGCCCCCGCCAATGTACAACCTGGTATTGACCAATCTGGTTGCCAAGCACCAGCCACACAACGACTGCACCCGCTTGTTGACCCATCAGTGCATGAGCTTCCTGATCCTATGCCGCTTCCTTCTGTTAACACGCTAAAAATCCAAACTGTAGCCGCATAAGCCAGTATAATTATTATCAAACCAATTGCACCGTTCAATAATACTTTCTTCGCTATGTCTATTTTCTGCGTATTGCCGCCAGCTGTCATCCAAACATATCCGCCATAAATAATTATCAAAACAGCGATTATACCAAGAATTCCCAAAGTATAACGAATAATTTTAGCAATTGTTTCTCTAATATCCTGTGTGCTCAACCCGGTATCAACTCCGTAGTTCGTGCCAAAATCAACTCCCCCTTGTGCCAAAACAAATACTGGCAATAAAAAAACAACTACCATTAAACCAAATGCAAAAAACGCTTTGGCAGTCGCCTTTGATCTCAAAAAATTAAAAAATGAATAATCCGATATCTTTTTCGGTGGTATTCTATTTTGCATGAGGATTTATTATAAAATTATTAAATAGTTATTGTGTAAAAATAAATTTTATTAAAAAATTTATGCACAAAATTTATCACAAAACTAATCAATTTTTAATTTAACAATCATTTTTACACAATAACTAAATATATTTTTTTACTAACCCAGATACTACTTTGCCATCAGCATTATTTTTCACTTGGGCCATTACTTGTTTCATAACATTACCAAAATTCTTATCTGATTTAAGCGTGTTGTCAATAATATTTTTAATAATTTTTTCTACTTCTGCTTCTGACATCATTGGCGGCGAATAAACTTCTAATATTTTAAGTTCTGCTTTTTCCTTATCAGCTAAATCCCCGCGGTCACCTTTGGTAAATAATTCTATTGCTTCTTTTCTTTTTTTAATTTCTCTTTTTAATATATTCAAAACTAATTCATCGTCTGCATGGTTTTTCTTTTGAGCAATAAGCTCATTTTTTATAGCTGATAAAAGCATCCTTAATACCAAAACTTTAGCTTCTTCTTTATTTTTCAAAGCTACTTTTGAATCTTGGTTAAGGTCATCTAATAATGACATTTATCTTTTTTTTATTTTTATCTTTACTCTTCCAAAATTATCAGTATAATCATCTAATTTACCAATTCTGCGAAGCCATTCCTTTTTATCATTGATCATATTTTTTCTGATAGCATCATCTTTCATTTTACGTTTTGTTTTAGACCCGCTATGCCATCTTATTTTTTTAGCTTGCAATAATATTCCAGAGTCTCTATTTTTTTTGGAAAATCTTCTTAAAAACTGATCAAAAGATTCTTTTTCCTTTCGTTTAACTTCTACCACTTAAATACACCTTCCTTTCTATTTTAATTAATTTTTACACAATAACTAAACAAAATATAACATCTTTTACCTATGTTTGTCAAATAAAACTCACAAACTTCACTCGTGGTATCCGCTTCATACCAGCCACATCCCGCGGACGCGTGACTACAGTGGTTTTATTTCTTTATTTTTAATCTTTTATCCAATCTCTTCTTAACTTCATTTGTTATTTTTTTGATATCAACGATCTCTTGTATTCCGTTTTCCATATCACGAAGCATGACTGTACCATCTAAAATCTCTTTTTGCCCCAAAATAATCGCGTATTTAACTTTGAGTTTATTAGCTATTTCTAATTGAGATTTTAAACCCTCTTTTGATAAGCTTTCGGAAACTTTAACACCAGCTAATCGCAACTCTTCAAACAAAAGCAAACTTTTTCTCTTTGCTTCTTCTCCAAGTTGGGCAACAAATATATCAGGACTATCTTCTGTCGGCGGCGCAATCTCTGCTTGTTTCAATTTAGCTACTATTCGTTCTATCCCGAGCGCTACACCAGCCGCTGGAGTTGGCCTGCCTCCTAACAACTCAACTAAACCGTCATATCTACCTCCTCCTCCCAAAGCTGCCGCTTTACTACTTTCCTCTTCGTTGTTCCAAACCTCAAAAACAGTATAATTATAATAATCAAGCCCTCTGACTAGATTTGGCTTCATTATAATAGGAACATCAAGTTCATCTAAATAATCAAGTACCTTCATAAAATGATCTTTGCTTTCCTGACTTAAATAATCAAAAATTTGCGGCGCCTGCTCTATTACCGATTGCAATCCTGGATCTTTTGAATCTAAAATTCGCAATGGATTCTTAGTTAATTGTTTTTTGGCAACATCAGACAACACACTTCGTTTAGTCCTAAAATAATCAACTAACACCTTCTTATATTGATGTCTGCACTCTACTGTGCCAATACTATTTATAGCTATAATCACATTTAGCCCCAGCCCGGATAAAATTTTATAAGTAATAAATATTATTTGCGCATCAACCATTGCATCACTACTTCCCAATATTTCAAAGCCATATTGATGAAATTCACGTAATCTGCCTGCCTGTGGACGCTCATGTCTTAACATTTTACCCCAATACCACAATTTCACGGGTTGTGGCCAAGATAACATACCATGTTCAATATAAGCCCTGGCAACAGCAGCTGTTCCTTCAGGTCTAAGGGTAAGATTGTCACCACCCTGATCAACAAAAGAAAACATTTCTTTTTCTACAATATCAGTTTGCTTGCCTACCCCTCGAACAAATAAATTTGTATGTTCCAAAATCGGAGTTTCAATCTTATCAAAACTATAACTGGAAGCAATCCTCTTTACTTCATCATAAAGCCAAAGAAAATATTTTTGACGTGAAGGCAAAATATCTTTAGTCCCACGCACCAATTGAAACTTGCTGGATCTATTTTTATTACTTTTGACTACTTCATCAATCTTATTTTTTTCTTTGGTATTTTTCTTAACCATCTTTTTTGGCATACTTTAGTAGAAGAACTTCAAATGTTCTTAATTAATAATTAGGTGATTCAAAAAATGTATCTATACGACTAAATGGAAAACCGCGAATTACAGCCCGACCAATTATCAAATCGTTATCTACAGATCCAAATTCTCTTGAATCAAGACTTAAATCACGATTATCTCCTAAAACATAATATTCATCTTCTTTTAAATTAATGGTATCCTTTGATGAATGTCTTTTTCCCAAAACTTCTGACAAGTATTCATATTCATCCAAGACAAAACCTTCCGGATGTTCTTCATTATAAATATAAACCCTGCCTTCAAAATATTTTACTGTCTCGCCTGGCAAACCAATAATCCTCTTAATAAAATATTGTTTTTTATCCAATGGAAACCTGAATACTATTATTTCTCCCCGAACAGGCTCCCTTAAACGATATGATAATTCATCAATCAATAAATATTCATGATCATAAAAATTTGGTTCCATACTTGCCCCTTTTACATAAAAAGGCTGAACCAAATAATATCTTATTGGTATTATTATAGCTACTGAAATAATTATTATTCTCAAAATCTCTAAAGTAAACTCTTTGACTTGCTTAAATTTTGATTCCTTATTTTTCAACGTCTGTCTAATCATATTTTTATTCATTATACTGATATTAATTTTTTATCTAAATAAATGAAATTTACCTAAAATTAAGTAAATTATCATGCTTTATTGGAAAGTATACAATAAAATTTGATAAAAATCAAATACAAATATAAGTAACCAGATACCTGTCTGCCAGCAGACAGGTATCTGGTTACTTAACAATACAGTTAATTGACTGAAAATAATTTTTATTGTATATTAGATAATGAAATTAAAGAATTTATGCAAAATCAGCAAGATGATAATCGCTTAGACTTTCTGGCTCCTGAACCAAAAAATGAAGACAAAAATAATTCTCAGCCGGGATTTGACCAGCCTATAAAAAAGAAAAAATGGGGCAAAAAAATAGTTTTATTCATTGCCCTTATTATTTTTTTATTGACTTCTTTTTTATACATAAAAGTGTCAGCTTCTCCACTTGGAAAAAATATCAACAAAATGTCATGGCTGCAATCACTAAAACACTTAGTAACTAATGACGACAAAAAAATAAACGGTGAAAATAATGATCAAGTTAATATCCTTCTTCTTGGCATGGGAGGGCAGGGGCATGATGGCGCCTATCTTACTGACACTATTATAATAGCCAGCTTTAAACCTTCAATAAAAAAAGCGGCCTTAGTTTCAATTCCTAGAGATTTATATGTTGAAATTGACGGCTATGGATGGAGAAAAATAAACCATGCCAATGCTTATGGAGAGGTGAATAACTTCCCTGGTGGTGGCTCAGCTCTAGCCGCTCAAACTATGGAACAAATTGTTGGTCAGGATGTGCCATATTATTTGAGAATTGATTTTTCAGGATTCAAAAAACTTATTGATGACCTAGGCGGAATTGATGTATATGTTGAACAGTCGTTCACTGACTATCAATATCCTGATTATAAACATGGTATCCAAACCATATCTTTTACTGAAGGTCAGTATCACTTCGATGGAGAACAAGCCCTGCAATATGCCAGATCCAGACACGGAACCAACGGTGAAGGATCTGATTTTTCCAGATCAAAAAGACAAATGCAAATAATCCTAGCTGTCAAAGAAAAAATTCTTTCTGCTGGCACCTTATTAAATCCAAGCAAGCTGTCTGGCTTATACGACAATCTGACAAAAAATATTGATACCAATATAAAACTATGGGAAGCCTTGCGTATTTCCAGTTTAGTCAAAGGAATGAGAAAATCTGATATCATTAATGAAGTAATCAACAACGGTCCAAAGGGTCTGCTTACTTCATACATTTCAGATACTGGAGCTTATGTTTTGACAACCAAAAATGGAAATTTTTCTCAAGTACACAATCTTTTTAACAATTTATTCGGTCACGAAAAAAATATTGAAAATAAAAGTAAAATAATTATTTACAATGGAACTTTCATTACAGGTTTAGCAAATTCTACTTCAGACATTCTGACTAAAAAAAATTACGAGGTGCTGCTAATTGGAAATGCTCCAACTAGAGACTGGCAGACAACTATTATTTATGATCTATCAAATCAAAAACCGGACGAACTGGAATTGATGCAAAATATTTTAGAAGCTCAAATTAATACTGACCTGCCTTTTGATATTCAAGAAAAAATTCTCCATGACAATATATCTGAACAAACTTTAAAAGAAATAGACTTTGTTGTAATTCTCGGAACAAAAACTGAATGAGATGGTTACAAAACTATTTTGTAACCATCTCAACGCACATAATTATTATTATATGGATCAAAAAAAAACTATTATACCAAATTTGATAAACTTGCCAAAAGTAGCCCTCTTGGGCAGAACTAATGTTGGCAAATCCACCCTCTTCAATCGTTTAGCTAGTAAAAAAATAGCTCTTACTTCAAATATTGCTGGGACTACCAGAGATTATCAAGAAACTGATATTGAATGGAGAGGACTAAAATTTACCCTGATAGACACGGGCGGTTTTGATATTGATAAGCATTCAGATATTGAAAAACAAATATTAAACAAAGCAAAACTAGCCGCCAAGGAAGCTGAGCTGCTAGTTTTAGTAGTTGACGGCAAAGAAGGCCCGATGCCTTATGATCAAGACATTCTAACTGATTTAAAAAAAATACATAAACCAATAATTTTAGTTGTCACTAAAGCTGATAATGCAAAAAAATGGGATGAAAAAATCTTAGAATTCTCAATACTTGGAATTGAAATCATCAAACCGGTATCAGGTATAAATGGAATTGGCAGCGGCGATCTGCTTGATGAAATTGTCAATCAACTAAATAAACTGCCGACACCAAAAAAAACACTGAATAAAACCATTGCATCAAACAATAAAACTGGTGATCCAATTCTATTGGCTATTGTCGGTAAGCCAAATGTAGGTAAATCATCGCTAATAAATACTATTATTAATAAAGATAAACAAATAGTATCTGATATTGCTCATACTACTAGAGATTCACAAAATATTAAACTCGAGTATAAAAATAAAGAAATAATTCTAGTAGATACAGCTGGCATCAGAAGAAGAAAAAATAAAAGTGAACGGTTAGAAAAATTAAGTATTGATCAATCGTTAAAAAAATTGGAAAAGTCTCACGTAACCCTTTTGGTGCTTGACATATCAAAATCTCTAACCTTCCAAGATAGACACCTGACGGAACCAATAGTCAAAAGTGGAAATAGCGTAATAATCATTGCCAATAAGTGGGACTTGATTCCTGATAAAACAGAAAAAACGATCTACGAATACACCAATTATATTCGCGGATATTTTCCTCATCTAAATTGGGTGCCAATCTTATTCACTTCGGCTTTAACCAAACAACGAACTGATGAAATACTAAAACTAGCAGTAAAAATTTATGAAGAACGTTTTAGAATTATTAGTGAAAATGCTCTAAATACATTTCTCAAAAAAACCATAAAAAAACATCCACCATCAAGAGGAAAAGGAGTGGCTCATCCATATATCTATCGTATCAAACAAGTTGACGTCAACCCGCCTACTTTTGAAGTAGTAATAAAGTATAAAAAATCTCTTCATGATTCATATGTCAGATTTTTAGAAAAAAGTTTAAGAGAAGAATTCAAATTTACTGGCACCCCTCTTCGTCTTTTTATTACTTCTGTAAAATAATACCTACAATATGATATTATAAATATAGCTAAAGAATCTTAATATTTATCCATGAAATTAATTATCGGTCTGGGAAATCCAGGCAATAAATATCAAAAAACCAGGCACAATATCGGATTTTTGACTATTGAAATGTTTAGAAATAAATTATCCGATAATTTTTCAGAATTTTCCCAAAAAAATAAATTCAAAGCAGAAATTAGTGAGGGCAATTTAGCTGATCATAAAATTATTCTGGTCAAACCGCAAGCTTATATGAATAATTCAGGTCAAACAATTTCTCTACTGACAGTATTTTATAAAATAAAACCTGACGACATATATATAATATACGACGATCTTGATCTTGAACCCGGACAAATAAAAATCTCTCAAAACAAATCATCAGGTGGTCATAATGGCATTCAATCAATTATTGAGTCTCTTGGTAATTCAAATTTCTGCAGATTTAGAATCGGCATTGGCAAGCCAAAACTTTTTCAATCAACGCCGAATTTTGTTTTAAATGAACCAAAAAAATCTGAGCTAAAAAAAATATTGAACGGTACGGAACAAATTATAAACGGATTGGAATTAACCATAAAAAAAGGAATTTTGTCAGCCCAAACCAAATACAATCAGTCAATTAAATAAAAAACTATCTTTAACCTAAAGATAGTTTTTATGATATTCAATTTGCTCCTAGCCAGTGTAAGGACAACTAGAATACACTAGGGACCTTAACTTTTGGTTACTTATAAAAACAAGGAGGGGTGTTTTTATGTTCACCACTCACTAGGAACAAACTAAATATCATTTTAAATCTATTGACAAATAATATTTTAAAGACATTTTATTATCTTACCAAAATAAATAAAAAAGTCAAGAGATTGGCAAATCTGCCAATCTCTCATTATTAAGGCTTATCTTTGGCCAAAGCAATAAAAAAAGGAATATTTAAAATCAACATGAAGAGAAAAAAAACAAAACTAAAAATTGCCATTAATATCAAAAATATCTGTAATAAAAACCCAAGAATTATAGCCTTTGGAATACTTATACTGCTAAACATAAAAATTCCTTTCAATTGTACAAATAACAAAATTATTCTATATTAGAATCATTACATATAAATAAAACTTATGCAAAAAGAGGAGATAAAATATTGGTTGGCCTTTTCCAGAATAAATAATATTGGGCCGATTCGTTTCAAAAAACTAATCAAATATTTCATTGACTTGAAAACCGCATGGCAAGCAGATTTATTTTCTCTAAAACAAGCTGGTCTTGAAAATATCGTCGCCCAGAATATTATCTATGAAAGAGAACATATTTCACCTGACAATTTACTTGAGGAAATAGATAAACACAACATCAAAGTATTATGTTTAAATGATTTTGATTATCCGGGCATATTAAAACAAATATACGATCCGCCGCCTATTTTATATTATAAAGGGACAAACATTCCCGAAAATATTAGATTAGCAATTGTTGGCACCAGAAAAATTTCAAACTATGGCCGACAAATAGTCAAAGATTTAATACCAAAAATTAGCAATCAGCAAATCACAACTGTTTCAGGTTTAGCACTCGGGATTGATGCTTTAGTACATGAAACTACAATAAAAACTGATGGACATACTATAGCAGTGCTTGGCTCTGGACTTGACGAACAAAATATCTATCCCTCATCAAATAAATTTTTAGCTAAACAAATTTTAGCAACCGGCGGGTCAATAATATCTGAATATCCCCCCGGCACCATGCCTTTGAAACAACATTTCCCAAAAAGAAACAGAATTATTTCGGGATTATCAGCAGGAGTTTTAATTATTGAAGGTAATATTAAATCTGGCTCTTTAATAACAGCTAGATGCGCACTTGATCAAAATCGCGATGTAATGGCTGTGCCAGGCAGTATTTACTCTGAAAATTCAAGCGGAACAAACGAGCTAATCAAACAAGGCGCAACAATGATAACTAACATTGAGGATATTTTGAATTGCCTGAATATCCAAACAATTTCAACGATAGCTAAAATTGAATATAAACCAATTGATGAAACCGAGGAGAAAATATTAAGCGCACTGGGATATGAACCAATATCAGTTGATGAAATTATCAGAAAAACTGGCATTAAAACTGCAAAAACTACCGCCACTCTAAGCCTGCTGGAAATGAAGGGGGTAATTAAAAATATTCAAGGCAACGAATTTGTCAAAACTAAATAAAAAAATTTGATACAAATCTTTTCTGCTGAGGCTGAATGCCTGCCTGCCGGCAGGCAGGCATTCAGCCTCGCTCAATCTATATTCACCTATCTGATAACAAGTAAAGCTAATCACCAGAATAATTTTACAATCATTTTATTAACTCTTGCCAAAAATTATTGATTTATGTTATTGTCAAAATCAGTATCATAAGATTAATATATAATTAGTTGCTGTGTAAAAACAATCCTTTAATCACATTAACACCTCATTATTTAATTCATAAACATCATGGGAAAAACCAAAGACTTAATCATAGTAGAGTCTCCAACAAAAGCAAAAACTATTACTAAATTTCTAGGAAACGGTTTCGAAGTTACCTCATCTTTTGGACACATTCGGGATCTGCCTAAAGGAAAAATGGGGATTGACATAGCCAATAATTTTAAACCTGAATATACGGTTCCAAAAGATAAAAGCAAAATTGTTTCTGAATTAAAGAAAAAAGCAAAAAATGCCAATATTATATATTTTGCTACTGATGAAGATCGCGAAGGAGAGGCTATCTCTTGGCACTTAGCCAATCTCTTGAATATAAAACTAGATAACACCAAAAGAATAGTATTTCATGAAATAACAAAAACTGCTATTGAAGAAGCACTAAAAAATCCTAAAAATATAGATCAAAATTTAGTTGACGCTCAACAAGCCAGAAGAATATTAGATAGATTGGTGGGCTATGAACTTTCTCCTTTTTTATGGAAAAAAGTAGCTGTGGGACTATCTGCTGGTCGGGTACAATCAGTTACTGTACGACTGATTGTGGAAAAAGAGAGAGAAATTGAAAAATTCATTACTGAAGAATACTGGACTATTGAGGCTGATTTGAGATGTAAGCATGAAGCTCTAACAGCAAAATTAACCAAAAAAGATAATAAAACTTTAGACAAATTCTGGCTACCAAATGAAAAAATGGCTCAAACTATTGTCAAAGAACTAGAACAAGCTGAATTTATTGTAAAGGATATCAACAGTAAAGATATACTGAAAAAACCATACGCTCCATTTACCACCTCTACTCTACAACAAGCAGCTAACAACATCCTCGGCTTTTCTGCCAAACAAACTATGGTTGTGGCTCAACAATTGTATGAAGGAATTAAACTAGGCACCCAGGGAGAAACTGGTTTAATAACTTATATGCGTACTGATTCCTTAAATTTAGCAAATAAATTCTTAAACGAAGCAGAAAATTATATTAAAAATACTTTTGGTAAAGAATTTTCCCACCGAACAGCTTATAAAACAAAATCCAAAGGCGCTCAGGAAGCTCATGAAGCTATCCGACCAACCGAAGCTGACCTAGAACCAGATTCTATTAAAAAACATTTAAAAGACAATCAATACAAACTTTATAAACTAATTTGGCAAAGAAGCATGGCCAGTCAAATGAGTAATGCTAAAATTAAACAAACCAGTATTGATATTGACGCCAAAAACTATTTATTCAAATCCACCGGATCCATAATATCTTTCCCTGGCTGGCTTAAAATATATCCAGACAAAGTTCAAGAAAATACTCTACCTGAAGTATCTAAAGCAGAAAAACTTGATTTACTAAAAATAAAACCTGAACAGCATTTTACCCAGCCACCAGCTAGATATACTGAAGCGTCGCTAGTTAAAGCTCTGGAAGAAAAAGGTATTGGCCGGCCATCTACTTATGCTCCAACAATTTCTACTATTATTGACAGAAATTATGTAGAAAAAGAAGAAAAAAAACTAAAACCCACAGATATTGGAAAGGTTGTTAACGATTTATTGGTTAAACATTTTACCAAAGTTGTTGATTATGAATTTACTGCCAATATTGAACAAGATTTTGACCAAATTGCTGAAGGTGAGTTTGCTTGGCAAAAAATATTGAATGACTTTTATCCATCGTTTCATGCCAATATTACCGAGAAAGAAGAATCACTAAAAAAAGAAGATATACTTAGCATGCGAAAACTTGGAGATGATCCTAAAACCGGCAAGCCGGTCTTTGCCAGAATTGGCCGATATGGACCTTTTGTCCAGCTCGGTTCAAAAGATGATGAAGAAAAACCAAAATTCGCTTCTCTACAAAAAGATCAAACAGTTGATGGCATTTCTTTAAAAGAAGCTCTGGAACTTCTAACCCTACCAAGAATTTTAGGCAAGGATGATGAAGAACAAGAAATTAAGGCTAATATTGGCCGTTTTGGACCTTATTTACAAATAGGTAAAAAATATATTTCCTTAAAAGAAGATGATCCCTACACCATTACTGCAGATAGAGCTCAAGAAATTGTCAAAGAATATAAAGAGACAGAAAAGAAAAATCTGATTAGAACTTTTGCTGACAGTGATATAATTGTAAAAATTGGCAGATATGGACCTTTTATTACTGATGGAAAAACAAATGCTAAAATTCCCAAAGACACAAAACCAGAATCACTTTCACTTAAACAATGCCAAGAGCTGATTGAGGAATCTGCCAAAAAACCAAAAAGAAAACCAAGAAAATTTAAATAAACTACCGCCAGTCTAATGGCTGGTGATAGTTTATTTTAGTAAAAAAGGTGCGAATGCACCTTTTTATTATTCGTAATAAATCTTTTTTAATTGTGAAATTATTTCATTATACAATTTTTGAAAATGATTTCTGATTGATACCTCAGCGTATTTTTTTATCATAAAATTCTCACGAATCTTATAATCCAGATCCCAATCAACTTCTCCATCAGAATCATCATCACCCCAACTAATCAAACTATCAGAACAAGTAGTATTCATACCAAGCATCATATGGAAAAAAATTTTATAAAAATTCTTTTTATAAGAATTCTTAGTCACAAAAACTTTCGATAGATTAGAACACATTTATTAAAAGAAAAAGTCAAGTCAACCTTTTTAACATATGATATTACTGGTGGTAAAGACCATAAGATTTAATTTTCTGAATTCTAACTTTTCACAAAAAAATTCTTGTCTAATTGGCAGGGATTTAATATTTTAATATATCAATTATTGCAATTTTACCTAAAAATCTGTATCATAAAGCCACATAAAATTATGGATATATTCAATCCAGGCAACCAAGTTGAAGAAAAACAAACTATTGACGGTTTGATAAAAAAAATCAGTGAATATTCACCTGAAGATGATTTTGATATTATAAAACTAGCTTATGATTTTGCCAAAGACGCTCATCAGGGACAAAAAAGAGCTTCTGGCGATCCTTATATAATTCATCCCTTAGCCACCGCTTACAATCTCGCTGAAATGAAAGCAGACCTTCCTACCATTGCCGCTGGATTATTGCATGACGTACCTGAAGATACTAAAATTTCTATTACTGAAATTGAACATAACTTTGGCAAAGAAATTTACAGTTTAGTAGATGGAATTACCAAGCTAGGACGATTGAAATATCGTGGAATAGAACGCTATGCAGAAAACTTGAGAAAAATGTTTATTGCCATGGCAAAAGATGTTCGTGTTATTTTTATAAAATTTGCCGATCGCATTCATAATCTGCAAACAATTGAACACCTGCCTAGAGATAAACAAAAAAGAATAGCCATTGAAACATTGGAAATATATTCTCCTATTGCCAATCGTCTCGGTATGGGTGAAATAAAACACAAATTAGAAGATTTGGCTTTTAAAACGCTTCAGCCAAAAGAATTTAATTGGGTAGAATCATTGAAAAAAGCGCCACTTTCCAGACAGAATAAAAATATAGAAAAAATAAAAAAAATCGTTGAAAATAATTTGAAAAAAAACAATATTAAATATGAATCAATTCATGGTCGTCCGAAAAGAATCTATAGCTTATACAAAAAACTATTGGAAAAAGACCGTGATATTAACAAAATATACGATCTTATCGCTTTGCGTATTCTGGTGCCTGATATTCAATCCTGCTACACGACTATTGGAATAATTCACAATCACTGGGCTCCTCTAAAAGGAAGAATTAAGGATTATATTGCCGCTCCTAAACCAAACGGCTACCAATCATTACACACGACTGTATTTGCTGAAGGTGGACAAATAGTTGAATTTCAAATAAGAACAATGGAAATGCATGAACAAGCTGAATATGGTATTGCCGCTCATTGGCATTATAAAGAAAAAGGTCATCTAAAAATACCAAAAAAACATGCTGAGTGGATCAAAGAACTTATTAAAATACAAAAAAACTTTAAAGACAATGAACAATATTTGCAAAAAATAAAACTTGATGTCTTTGGCGATAGAATTTTTGTATTTACTCCAAAGGGTGATGTGATAGAATTGCCAGAAGCTTCAAGCCCGATTGATTTTGCTTATCACTTACATACTGAACTGGGCAAAAAAATTATCGGTGCCAAAATAAATGATCAAATAGCTTCTTTGGATACTGAACTTAAATCTGGTGATTTAGTAGAAATTTTGATAGATAAAAACAGATTAACTCCAAATGAAGATTGGCTGCGATTTGTCAAAACAAAAACTGCAAAAGATCATATTAAATCTGGATTGAATAAAAAAACTAAAAAATTTCTAAATCTTAAATCATTCAAATAAATTATCCCCGCAGCAAGCTGACGGGGTATTAGCCGTCACACCACAGTTAGTTTAATAATGTTAATTA